>CALFMR010000134.1 GCA_937880585.1 uncultured Acidobacteriota bacterium | reverse complement strand
GTGAGCCGTTTCGCGACCGGCACGGCGCCTGACGGCCTTTCGGCGCGCGCGGCGTTCGACGCGCTGCTCGATCACGTCGATGCGGCCCGCGCGCCCGACGGCGGGCCGGCCACGTTCCTGCTCGACGACTTCATCGACATCCGCACGTTCGAAAGCTTTCCCGGCCTCCGTCAGGTGCAGCGCGATTTCGTCGCGCGGCTGGCGGCCAGCCCGTCGCATTTCGTCCTCGCGTCCCGCTTCACGACGCGCGTCCATCGGCTGCTTCGCGATGCGCCCGCGCGCTTCGAGGTCGTCCACGTGCCGGCGCTCGATGCGCAGGAAGTCGAAGCGATGGCGCTCGCCGTGGACGGCGCGCGCCGCGAATGGGCGTCCGACGTCGCGGGCCCGGTCACCGCGCTCACCGACGGCCGGGCGGCCGCCGTCGCCGAGCTCTTGTCGACGCTCGCGTCCAGCGGACCGGCCAGCGATCCGATTGCCGCGCTCGCGGCGCTCTTCTCCCCGGGCGGCACCGGCGCGGCGCGCTGCCGCGAGTCCTACGAGTTCCGCCTGCATCGTGCGCGGGGCTACGGCGCACTCAAGGCGATTCTCGGCGTGCTCGCCGACGTCGAGCCGCTCAGCCTCACCGAAGTCGCGCACCATCTGCGCCGTACGCCCGGCTCGACGAAAGACTATCTGTCGTGGCTCGAGGATGTGGATCTCATCACCGTGCACGCCAAGCGCTACGCGTACGACGACCCGCTCCTGCGTTTGTACGTGCGGCTGTACGGCCGCGCCACGCCGCCATCCGACGCGGACATCGTCCGCGAGGTGGGCCGTTATGCGAAGACGCGGCTGACGGCCGCGCCGGCACCGATGACGCCCACACCTGCACCAGCGCCCACTCCGGCGCCGGCCTCCGCGAGCGTGCCGGCCGAAGTCGCGCGCACGGGGATCATCGAGATCGATTGAGCGTTTCGAGCGCCTCGCGCGCGGCGTGCTGCTCGGCTTCTTTCTTCGAGCGGCCGACGGCGCGTCCGCGCACCTCGCCGTCGACGAGCACTTCGATGTCGAAGCGCTTGCGATGGTCCGGCCCTTCGGCCGCGGCCAGACGATAGACCGGCAGGCCGTGACCGTGCGCCTGCAGCCATTCCTGCAGCGCGGATTTCCAGTCCTCGGTGAATACCGCTTCGGCGGCGTGCTCGCCGGCCGCCGCAATCAGCGGGCCGAAGCGCGACACGATGAAGGCGCGCGCGGCCTCGACGCCGCCGTCCAGATAGACGGCCGCAATCAACGCTTCGAACCCGTCGGCGAGGATCGCCGACTTCTGGCGTCCGCCCGTCTTCTCTTCGCCGCGTCCGAGCAGGACGAATCGCCCGAGCTCGATGTCTTCGGCCAGCCGCGCGAGCGACGCGGACGACACGATGCCGGCCTTCACCTTCGACTTGTAGCCTTCGCTGTGCGTGGGAAAGCGCGTGAACAGCAGGTCCGCGATGACGAAGCCGAGCACCGCATCGCCGAGGAACTCGAGCGACTCGTTGTCCATGACGCCGCCCGAGGCGTCCTCGTGCGCGCGCGATCGGTGCGTGAGCGCGTGTTCGAGCAAACCGAGATCGCGGAAGTTGTACCCGATGCGGTGTTCGAGCGGACCGAGCGTCTCACTCAGCCGGCGCACTTCGGCGGCCGCGGCTTCGTCGAGATGGCCGGCGATGAGATCGCGCGCGGCCGGCGCCGACGCGCTCGGCACGCTCACACGGAACTCGGCCTGGCCGAACGGAATAGGAAAGACGGACGGCGCGAGCGCCGAGGCGACGACCGACTCGATGCGATGCGTGGCGAGCAGCCCTCGCACCACTTCGGCTTCAATCGAGGAATGACTGCGGAAGATCTCGACCGGCGGTCCCTCGCGGGACGATTGCGCCTTCATGCTGACCCCATGCCGTCCGATCCGGTCACCTTCAGCACGACCATCGTCATGTCGTCGTGCGGTTCGGCATCGCCCACGAACGCTTTCACCTCGCGGAGCACGCGCTCGCGGATCCCGGCCGCGTCCAGGCCGTGCTGGCTCGCGAGCACGTGCGCGAGCGCGGCCTCGCCGAACAGCTCGCCGCCGGCGTCCATGGCCTCGGTGATGCCATCTGTATACAGCACAATCGTGTCGCCCGGCGCAAGTTCTCGCGTCCGCTCCTCGAGCAGCGCCTCGAAGCGCGCCTCGGCGCCGGGAATGCGCAGGCCCAGCACCATGCCATCGGGCGTGATGACCTCGCTCCGGCCGCCCGAGACGACGAGGAGCGGCGTGTGGCCGGCGCGGGCCACGGTGAGCGTGCGGCGCGGCACATCGATGACGAGGTAGGTCATCGTGATGAAGCTGCGCGTATCGAGCTGGCCCGCCAGCCGGCGGTTGACGTCGATGAGCAGCCGCCGCGGCGACGGTTCCGCGTGGCTCAAGGCGAGCATGATGCCCTTGAGCTCGGCCATGTAAAGCGCGGCCGACGTGCCCTTGCCCGAGACGTCGGCGATGAGCACGCCGAGCTGGCCCGGGCCGACCGTGAAGAAATCGTAATAGTCGCCGCCGACTTCGCGCGCCGGCTCGCAGAGATCGGCGATGTCGAGTCCGGCGACCACCGGCGGCCCCGTCGGCAGGAGCGACTTCTGGATCTCGCGCGCGATGCGCAGCTCATCGTCGAGCCGCTGCTTCTCCCGCTGCACGTGCAGGAGGTGCTCGATGCTCGCGCTCATGCGATTGAACGAGTCCGCCAGGTCGCCGAGCTGATCGCGCGACTCGATCCGGATGCGGTGCGCGAAGTCGCCCTGCTGCACGCGTTCGGTGCCGACGAAGAGCTCGTGGACCGCCGACGTGATCGACCGCGCGAGCAGTCCGCCCATCACGAGCGCGGATCCCTGGATGATGAGGAACAGCACGCCGAGCGCGACGAGCAGCGGCAGGAACACCGTCCACCAGCTCTCGCCCACCATCGCGGCAATCTGCGCCGACTGGACCGACGCGAGCCGGTTCGACAGCCGGCCGATCGGCGCGTCGAGCGTCACCGACAGGCCGCCCGTCTGCCCGTCCGGCCAGTTCGTGCAGTCCATGAAGGCGACCGTCTGACGAAAGAGCGTCCAGATGCTGCGCGTCGCCGGCGGACCAGCCGTCGTGCCCGCGCCGCATCCCGACGCGGCGATCGACGTCATGGCCGTGCCCGTGCGATCGCGCAGGCGATCGATGATCGTCCGGTCGACGGGCAGATCGGCGATGACGAGCCGCCGGCCGTCGGCCGTCGGCGTCGCGGCGCGGATGACGAGCGCGAGGGTCGCGCCGTCGTGCCGGACGATCGTGCCGGCGAATCCGCCCGCGCGCGTCACCCACGCGGGCACGCTCGCGAGCGGCGTCTCGTGCGTCCAGGGGCCGCTCGCGAGTGGCGGCATCGCCGGCATGCCGGGCGCGGACACGACGGCCATCGACAGGCGCGGATAGCGATTCGCGAGATTCGCGACCTTGCGATCGATCGCCGCCTGGATCGCCGACGGATTGCGGCCGATCTCGATCGCCGACGTCTCGGCCACCTGGTGGACGGTCTCGATCGTGTCGGCGAACCCTTCCTGGAAGACATACTGCGCCACGGTCATGTAGAGCAGCAGACCGCCGGTGAGCACGAACGCGAGCACGAGGACGAGCGGCACGAAGCCGAGGAAGACGTACGAGAGAATGAGCTTGCGCCGCACGCGCCAGAGGAACGCGCGCCGGCTGCGCAGGAACGCGAGCGTCGTCATCCAGCCGAGGCCGATGAGACACGCGAGCGAGACGACCTTGCGGAAGATCTCGACGACCACCGGCAGCGGCACGAGCTGTTCGATGCCGTAGAGCGCGAACGAACAGGCGCCGGCGATCAGGAAGATCCGGCCGGGAAGGGTCTTCAGCAGCGGCGGGCCCGGCCGGGGCGGAGGCCCGTACGGTCGACGCTCACGCGCGGCGTCGTCGGACGCAGCAGGCATTCGTGGTGGCTCAGCCCGCGCGGGGGACGGAACGCGGCCGGGCAGGCCGCATCATAACAGAGACGCTTCGGAGGACCACATGAGCTGGCCGCACGACGCGGGCTTCGCCACCCGCTGCATTCACGCCGGACAACCGCCCGATCCCGCGACGGGTGCAGTGGTGACGCCGATCTACCAGACGTCGACGTTCGCGCAGGAGGCGCTCGGCCGGAACAAGGGCTACGAGTACGCGCGCACGCGTAATCCGACGCGGACCGCACTCGAGGCGAACCTCGCCGCGATCGAAGGCGGCCGCGCGGGATTTGCCTTCGCGTCTGGCATGGCGGCCATCGATGCGGTCGTGCGCCGCCTGGGAACGGGCGACCACGTCGTGGCGACGGCCAACGTGTACGGCGGCACGTACCGGCTCTTCGAGCGCGTCCTGCGGCGGTACGGCCTCACGTTCACGTTCGTCGACACGTCGGATCTCGACGCCACGCGGCGCGCGATCACGCCGGCGACGAAGCTCGTGTTCGTCGAGACGCCGACCAATCCCCTGCTGCGGCTGACGGACCTCGCCGCGGTCGCCACGATCGCGCACGAACGCGGCATTCCCGTCGCCGTCGACAACACGTTCGCGAGCCCGTACCTGCAGCAGCCGATCGCCTTCGGCTGCGATCTCGTCATTCACAGCACGACGAAATATCTCAACGGGCACAGCGACTCGGTCGGCGGCGCGGTCGTGGCCGTGCGTGACGAAGACATCGAGTGGCTCGGGTTCGTGCAGAACGCGGCCGGGGCGATCCTCGGGCCGATGGACGCGTGGCTCGTCCTGCGCGGCACGAAGACGCTGCCGCTCCGCATGGCGCAGCACTCGGCCAACGGCCTCGCGCTCGCGACGTTTCTCCGCGGCCATCGGCGCGTCACGCGCGTGTACTATCCCGGCCTCGACGACCATCCGCAGCGTGAACTGGCCGCGCGTCAGACGCCGACGGGCTCCGGCGGCATGCTCGCCTTCGAGGTCGATTCGCCCGAACGCGCGCGCCGCGTGCTCAGCGGCCTGCGGCTCATCACGCTCGCCGAGAGTCTCGGTGGCGTCGAGTCGCTCGCGAGTCATCCAGCGTCGATGACGCACGCGTCGGTCCCGCCCGCCGAACGCGCCGCGCTCGGCATCTCGGACGCGCTCATCCGCATCTCGACCGGCATCGAGGACGCGGCCGACCTCGTCGCGGATCTCGAGCAGGCGTTGGAGGCGTAACGCTGGTGCTCAGCTCTCCGCCTTCGGCCCGACGTTTCGATCCACCCATTCGAGGTACTGCTCGCTGCCGTCGATGACCGGCAGCACGAGGAACTCGGGGACGTCGTAGGGATGGCGTTCGCGGAGCAGATCCCACAACGGGTCCACCTGCTCCGAGGTCGTCTTGATGAAGAGTTGCTGTTCCTGATCGATCTGCGGGACGCCCTTCCAGGTGTAGACGGATCGGATGCCCGGCACGATGGTCACGCACGCGGCGAGTCCGCTGCCCACGAGATCTTGGGCGAGCGGCGCGGAGTCGAAATCGCCGGGGAGGGTGGTCATGGCCAGTACGAAGTCGCTCATGCCCTATTTTGTCCTTGTACCGGTTCCGAAAACCTGATAAGAAAGATGTCGCGCATGAACGACGACCGGCAGCCGCTCTTCGACGAACGCCCCACCACGGGCGTACGCGTGCGGCCACGACCGGACGCCGCGCGCGATGGCCACACGGGCCGGCGCATCGCCTGGGTGCTCGCGTTCGTCTTCGGCCTGCTCCTCGTCAACGCGATCGTCGGCGACCACGGGTACCTCGCGGCCGTGCGCGCGCGCCACGAACGTGACGCGATGCAGGCGGCCGTCGCCGCGCTGCGCCTCGAGAACCAACATCTCCAGCAGGAGGGCCGGCGCCTGCAGACCGACCCGTCAGCCATCGCCGACGCGGCACAGCGCGAGCTCGGCTTCGTCAAACCCGGCGAGACGCTCGTCGTCATTCGCGACGTGAAGCCGGCGCCGCCGGCGCCCGCGGCGCACTGACGCCGACGGCCGCCGCCCGTGTCGACCCTCCTCGATTTCGTCCTGCACCTCGATCGGCACCTGCCCGATCTCGTGGCCGCGTACGGCACGTGGATCTACGGCATGCTGTTCGCCGTCATCTTCGCGGAGACCGGCCTGGTCGTCACGCCGTTCTTGCCGGGCGACTCGCTGCTCTTCGCGCTCGGCGCGCTGGCGGCGGCTGGCGGGATGAATGGCGTCGCGCTGTACGTCCTGCTCGCCGGGGCCGCGTTCATCGGCAACGCGGTGAACTACACGGCCGGCCGGATCATCGGTCCGCGCGTCTTTCACGCGACCGATCGCAGCGGGTGGATCCACCGGCTGCTCAACCATCAGCATCTCGAGCGCGCGCAGGCCTTCTTCGATCGCTACGGCGGCAAGGCGGTCGTGCTCAGCCGCTTCGCGCCGATCATCCGCACGTTCGTGCCGTTCGTCGCCGGCGCGGCTTCGATGGCGCCGCACGCGTTCATGTTCTACAACGCGATTGGCGCGGCCGCGTGGGTCGGCTTGTGCCTGGGCGCCGGCATGCTCTTCGGCAACGTGCCCATCGTCAAAGAGAACTTCTCGCTCGTCACGATCGGCATCGTTGCCGTGTCGCTGCTGCCGATCCTCATCGAGTGGCTGCGCGCGCGATCACGCCGGTCCGCGCTGTGACCGTCGGTTCCCGTGCCTCGTGCCGCGCGGCAGCCCTCGCCGCGCTCGTGATGCTCGCGCGTCCGCTTCCGATCCGAGCACAATCGACCACGGGATCATCAGCCGGATCATCGTCCGCCGCAGCGAGCGCGCCGGTCGCCGGCTGGAACGACGGCTTCTTCGTGCAGTCGGCCGACGGCAGCAACCGGCTGGTGCTTGGCGCCGTCGTCCAGGCGGACGGCCGGTTCT
>CALFMR010000133.1 GCA_937880585.1 uncultured Acidobacteriota bacterium | reverse complement strand
ACCGCGTCGCGGTCCACGTCGCCGACGACGATGACGGCCATCAGATCGGGGCGGTACCAGTCGTGATAGAAGCGCACCAATTGTTCGCGCTGCGCGTGCGAGATGACGTCGGGATCGCCGATGGGCGGGCGATCGGCATAGCGCGAGCCCTGAAGCTGGATGCCGCGGATCTTGTTCTGGATGCGTTCGCCCGCGCCGAGATTCATCCGCCATTCGGACAGCACGATGCCGCGCTCGCGATCGATGCCCGCCTGATCGAATGTGGCGCCGCTCGCCCAGTCCTGGAGCACGAGCATCGCGCGATCGAGCACGCCCGGCACGTCGGTGGGCACGCGCAGGATGTACTGTGTCTCGTCGTAGCCGGTCTCGGCGTTCGCGTCGGCGCCAATCGTCAGGCCCAGCGACGACAGAAAGTCCACCAGGCTTCGCCCCGGGAAGTGCTCGGTCCCTTCGAACAACATGTGCTCGACGAAGTGCGCCAAGCCGCGCTGGTCATCGTCTTCGAGCACGGAGCCGGCCTTGACGACGAGCCGCAGTTCGGCGCGGTTGGCGGGCCGGCCGTTCGGACGCACGTAGTAGCGCAGACCGTTCGGCAGCGTGCCGAGCCGGACCTCCGGATCGACCGGCATCGACTCGGACAGCTTGTACTGGGCCACCGATGCCGCCGACGTCTCGCGGCCGGCGGGCGGCGTTTGCGCGAGAACGGCCGCGGTGGCGACCGCCACACCGAGGAGCACGCCCGAGAGGGTGGCGCGAAGACGCGGGAGTGTCATGGGTCCATGCTACGCGAAGCAGGCCGCAGTATCATGTCGGCCACCCCGGCAAGCCGCACTGAGCGATGGCCGATCCGCATCCGCATCCGCCCCCGTCCGCCGACACACCCGCGCTCTCGTACCTCGAAGTGCTCGACGACGAGTACTGGGCGTTGAAAGGCGAAACGGCACCCGAATCGTGCCGCCGCCTCAGGGCGGCGTTCGTCGCCGCGTCATGCGGCGGCGACGCGGCCGCGACGGACCGCGCGGAGCGCGCCTTTCGTCATGACGTCATCGGGCGCCTGCACGCCGCGAAGCGAAGCGCGATCTGCTTCTCGGGCGGCGGGATCCGGAGCGCGACGTTCGGACTCGGCATCCTGCAGGGGCTCGCGGCTTACGCCCAGCCCGGCGCGGAACGGCCGGCACTCATCGGCGAGTTCGACTTCTTGTCGACGGTCTCGGGCGGTGGTTATCTCGGCGCCTGGTTCTCGGCCTGGGCCACCCGCGCCGCGCGGCCGGATGCGACGACGTTCCGCACCGCAGCGGCCGATGCCGTGGACGGACCGGGACGTGTCATGACCGCGCTCGCCTCGGCGCCCGACACGGCCTTCGAACCCGAACCCACCGCGGTCCAATATCTGCGCAGCTACAGCAACTACCTCACGCCGAGGCTCGGGCTGTCGGGCGACACCCTGGCACTCGCCGCGACCGTGCTGCGCAACATGTTCCTGAACTGGCTCGTGCTGCTGCCGGTGATAGCGGCGACGCTGCTCGTGCCGCTGGGCGCGCGCGCGGCGCTGGCCTCGCCTCCAGCCGGGGCCGTCGGCACGGCGTTCCTCGTGCTCGGTGCGCTGTCGGGCGGACTGGCGACGGCCTATATCGGCTTCGACCTGCCGAGCGCCGGCAACGCGCGGGGCAGCACGGGGCGCTACGTCGCGTTCGGCCTCCTGCCGCTCATCGTCGCGGCGGTGTTACTGAACACATACTGGGGCTGGCGCACGCTGACGGACGGCGTCCCGGCGCTCACGATTGGACAATTCGTCGTCTTTGGCGCCGCGATGCACGGCGGCGGCATGCTCGCCGGCATCTTCGCGTCGATGGTCCACTTCAGGCGGCCCGCGCCGGCGACGGGCCTCTATGCGACGGCGGCCGCCGGCGTGACGGGCGCAATCGCCGGCGCGCTGGGCTTCGAAATCGCGCGCGCCATCGGCCCGTTGAGTGCTGGCAACCCGGCTGCGAACGCGACGTGGTACACGTGCATCGCGTTCCCACTGCTCATGAGCGTGTTCCTCGTGGCCGGGACGCTGCTCGTCGGGCTCAGCAGCTACATCACCGAAGACAAGGACCGCGAGTGGTGGGCGCGCGCGGGCGGCTGGCTGCTGGCGGTCACGATTGGCTGGCCGATCTTCGCGGCGCTGACGCTGTATGCGCGCGACATCCTGCACGCGATCACGGTCGCCGGCGCGTCGGTGCTGGCCGCCGCGACCGGCTGGGGCGCGGCCCGCCTGGGCAGCCGGCCGTCCTCGCCCGCGGCGCCGTACGCGGCCGGCGGGACCAGTTCCACCGGGTCGGCGCCCCTCGGCCTGACCGACATCGCCGCGCGCCTCGTCCTGCCCGTGTTCCTGGTGCTGCTCGTTCTCCTGCTCGCCGACGTGGACACGTACCTGCTGGCGTGGGCCCGGGGCTGGTTCGACGCGGGCGGACTGGTGAGCCGCAGCATGCCGTGGGTCGCATATCCCGCGGCTGTCGCGCCGATCGTGGGGCTCGTGCTCGTTGCCATCGGCGTTGGCGCGTCGTTCTGGATCAACGTGAACAGCTTCTCGCTGCACTCGATGTACCGCCAGCGGCTCATCCGCGCCTATCTCGGCGCGTCGAACGAACGGCGCCAGCCGCATCCGTTCACGGGCTTCGACGAGCGCGACAACATGCCGATGTGCGCGCTTACCGTGCATCGGCCGCTGCACGTCGTCAACATCACGCTCAATCTGGTCGGCGGCGCCAAGCTCGCCTGGCAGCAGCGCAAGGCGGAGCCGTTCACGGCGACGCGGCTGCACACGGGCAGTTGCCGTGTGGGCTACCGGCCGTCGACCCTCTACGGAGGCAAATACCGCGACGACGCGCGCAAGACGGCCATCACGCTCGGGACGGCGATGACCATCTCGGGGGCGGCGGCCAGCCCGAACATGGGCTACAACTCGTCGCCGCTCGTCACGATCGTCATGGCGCTCTTCAACGCGCGGCTCGGCTGGTGGCTCGGCAATCCGCGTCGCGACGGCGCGGCGTGGCGGCTGCCCGGTCCGCGGTTCGGCATCCGTACCTTCATCGACGAAATGTTCGGCATGACCGACGACCGCAACACGTGGGTGTACCTCTCGGACGGCGGCCACTTCGAGAACCTCGGCCTATACGAGATGGTGCTGCGGCGATCGGCGGTGATCGTGCTCTCGGATGCCGGCGCGGATCCGGCTTATGGCTATGAGGACGTCGGCAACGCCGTCCGAAAGATCCGGATCGATCTCGGGATCCCCATCGACTTCGACACGCCGATGCCCCGCCGATTGCCGCCGGACGGTGCGGCGGCCGCGGGACCCGAGCCGCGCCATGCCGCGCTCGCCCGCATCCGCTACAGCGCGGTGGATCCGGGCGCCGAGGACGGCGTGCTCATCTATCTCAAGCCGTCGCTCACGGGCGACGAGCCGGCCGACGTCCTGCACTACGCGTCCGAGCGGCCGACCTTCCCGCACGAGACGACGACCGATCAGTTTTTCAGTGAAGCGCAGTTCGAAAGCTACCGCCGGCTCGGCCTACACGTCATCGAGGCGATCTGCGGCGCGTCGGCGGATCCGCTCGGCGGCCGATCGACGATCGATCTGGACGGCCTCGTCGGCCGCGCGCGGGCGTACTGCCGCGGGTAGTCAGGACGGCTCGGCGCCGAGGCGATCGAGCGCCGCGTCGACGTCCTGGATCCGTTCACCCGCCGAGGCGAGGTCGGTCTCGGGGCGCCAGCCCGCGTCGATCTTCCCGAGCAGCAGCCGCGCCCGATCGAGATCGGCCCGCGCCCGCGTGACGTCGCCTTCCTCGTGCGCTTGCAGTCCTTCGAGGAACAGCAGCTCGGCGAGCAGCCAGAACTTGCCGGGATCGATCTCGCCGCGCGGCGCGAGCCACATCACGAGCATCGCCGGATCGAGGCTGCGCGCGACGTCGAGGGCCAGGCCGCCCTGGCTCGCCACGGACGCAATCTGGGCGTGGATCTCGGCCGGCGACGCCTGCCGTCCCGTGATCAGATTCCGGAGCGCTACCAGGGCGTGGCCGAACTGCTCGATGAGCCGATTGATGTAGTCCTCTCTGAACATGTCGCGCCTGGACCGAGTGTAGCCGACGTCCTGACGCTTACGACGGCGGCGCGCGAGACGCTGACGCGGCTCGTACCTGTTCTGCTTGCGTGACGTCACAGATCTTGATTATCGTATGTTCATGCCTAAACGGCCTCTTTCTGTGACGCTGGACGACGCGAACCTGCTGTGGCTGAAGGGCCGGGCGGCGGGGCGAAAGCGGCGGAGCCTCAGCGCCGCGCTCGACGAGGTGCTGACGCAAGCGCGGAAGGGCGGACACTGCGGCGACGCCGCGCGATCCGTGGTCGGCACGATCGACATTGCCGGCGACGATCCGGCGCTCGAGCGAGCGGACACGGACGTGCAGGCATGGGTCGATGAATCGCTCCGCCGGCCATTCGTCGTGCGCGCGACACGACCGGCCTACGGTGTGGCGCCCGTGAAGAAGACGTCCAGGACGCGCAGGCGTGGCTGAGCTCAACGCCGTCGTCGCCGACACGCATCCGCTGCTGTTCCACGCGGCCGGCAGCGGCAAACTTGGCCCAAAGGCCAAGGCCCAGTTCGCCTCGGCCGAGGCCGGCAAGACGATCATCTACGTGCCAGCGGCGGTCATGTGGGAAGTGTCGCTGCTCGCGCGCATCGCGCGCGTCAACCTGCGACGGTCGGTACGCCAGTTCTTCGCCGATCTGTTCAGCAATCCGGCCTATCAGCCGCACGATCTGACGGCGGCGCAGGTGTTCGACGCCGACGAGCTGCGGTTCACGCGCGATCCGTTCGACGGCCTCATCGTGGCCGCGGCGCGCGATCTCGGACTGCCCCTTCTCACGCGCGACGCCGTGATCCGCGAGTCGGGCGCGGTGCAGGTCGTCTGGTGACGAGTCCATCGATCGCCGACGGACGGCCCGCGCCCGCGGCGCGGATCGCGACGGGCCGAGTGTTCACCCGCGCTGCAACGCGCGACGCACTGCATCCGGTGCGCGGTCGATGACGATCAGGTAGGCGCGCGTCGGACCTTCGGGCTGGCGGGCCCCATGTTCCCAATGACGCAGCGTGTTCACGCTGAAACCGAATCGCGCGGCGAACGCCTGTTGGGAGAGCCCGAGCTTCGTGCGAATGGCCTTGACGTCGATGTCTTCGGGCACGTGTACGCGATACCCGGACCGCGGCGCGCGCCCCTTGGCGTATTCGATCGCCTCGGTGAGTCCCTGCCGAATGCTGTCAGCCGCTCGGCTCATGTCCGTGCCTTTCCGTAGGTTTCAACGAGGATCTTCGTGAGCGACCGGAACTCGTTCCGCTCGGCCGCCGACAGATCAACGCGTTCGTTCTTGGCGAACATCGTCAACGCGAACAGCGGCAGACTGGCGTCGTGAAAGAAAATGCACGACGCGCGCGCCACCGCGCTTTCCTCGGCCGCGATCCTGGTCGTCACACCGGGCTTTGATCTCGACGATGAGTCGCGTCATGAACGCGGGAGCCGTAGGTCACGGCCGAAGGCGAGCGTGAGCGAAGATTAATGCGGAAGGGGGGACTCGAACCCCCACTGGATTGCTCCAACAAGCTCCTGAGGCTTGCGCGTCTGCCAATTCCGCCACTTCCGCACATGGCGCTCCCGGCGGGGGACGCCGGGCGCGAACGAACGACCGATTATATCAGTCTGCCATCCAGTCCGTGCCCGGCTGCGCTCTCGTCCAGGCAATCAGGCGATCGAGCGCCGTACGCGTGCCTTCGTCGAGCATGGCGCCTGGCGCGCGCAGGGACGCGTCGGCGAGCGCGCCGCGCCGGCGCCAGATCTCCTTACGGATCGCCATGCCGATGCCTTCCTGACATTCGAAGCGCATGAGCGGCACGAGCCGATAGAAGAGCTCGGCCGCCTCGTCGATCCGGCCGCCGCGAAAGTGCCGGCAGATTCGCACCGGCCCCTCCGGAAAACCGAAGCCCGTCATGACGCCGCTCGCGCCTGCGAGAAGTTCCTCGAGAAGGTAGACGCCGCCCAGACCGCCGATGACCGACAGCCGCGTCTCCCCCGCCGCCGCGAGGATGCGCGCGATCTTGAACGGCGTCGGCGGATCCTCCAGCTTGATCGTCCGCGCGGCCGGCACTTCGCGCGCGATGCGCACGAGCAGCCCGGCCTCCATCGCGAATCCGCACGCCGGCGGATAGTCCTGGACGACGATCGGCAGGTCCACGGCTTCGGCGATGGCCTTGTAGTGGCTGATGACCGTTTCGCTGTTCACACGCGAGAGCCGCGGCGGACTGACCATGATGGCCGACGCGCCCTGCGCCTTTGCCTCGCGGCTGAGCTCGATGCACCGCCGCACGCCATCGGCCGACGTCCCGACGACGACCTTCACGCGCCGGCCGACGCGTCCGACGACGGTCGCGACGACCGCGGCGCGCTCGCGATCCGACAGGCGGCCGACTTCACTCGTCGCACCGAGCGCCGTCACGCCGTCGACTTCCGCGCGAAGGGCGAGATCGACCGCGCGCCCGAGGCTCTCGTGATCGATGTCCCCGCCAGCGTGGAAGGGCGTGGGCAGCACGCAGCAGACGCCGGTGAGATTCATGGCAACGCCCCTGGCATCACGGGCGGGCACGGGAGCCCGCCCGTACAAATCGCGTCCCTGGGTCTGAAGACCCAGGGCTCCATCAAAAGCCGTCCCTTCGCGTGCTTCGCGCCTTCGCGTGAGCCTCTTCTGGCTTCTGGCTTCGAACTTCTAACTTGCGAGCAGCGCACGCGCAGCGCTCACACAGGGTCGTACCACGCACCGCCCTGGATGAAGTGATCGGCCTCGCTCGGCCCCCACGATCCCTGTTGGTAGATCGCGACGGGCTTATGCGTCGTGAGCACCGGATCGACGATGCGCCAGGCTGAGACCACCTGATCGTTGCGGCCGAACAGCATCTGGTCGCCGCGCATCGCGTCGCCGAGCAGACGCTGATAGGCCGGCATCGCGTTGACGGTGTCGCGGCAGGCGTCGAGGTCGACGGCCTCCCCCGCCATCGATTCGCCAGGACGCTTCGCGCGGGCACCAAGCTCGAGGACGACGTCCGGGCTGAGGCGGAAGCGGACGTGATTCGCCTGCGCGCGCTTGACGTCCTCGAAGACCGCGAGCGGTGGACGCTTCAACGCCACGTACACTTCCGTCGCCGTCGTTGCGAGCGATTTGCCCGTGCGAATGTAGATCGGCACACCGGCCCAGCGCCACGAGTCGACGTGCAGGCGCAGCGCGACGTAGGTTTCGACGTCGGAGTCCGGCGCCACACCTGGCTGGCTGCGATAACCGTCGAACTGGCCGCGCACGACCTCGTCCGGATCGAGCGGACGCATCGCCGCGAACGCCTGGCCCTTCGCGTCGCGAATCGCCTCGGGATCGTGGCCGACCGGCGGCTCCATGAGCAGCAGCGCGGCAATCTGCAGCAGATGATTCTGCACGACGTCGCGGATCGCGCCGAGCTCTTCGTACAGGCGGCCGCGGCCCTTGATGCCGAACGACTCGGCCATCGTGATCTGCACGTGGTCGATGTACTCGCGATTCCAGATCGGCTCGAGGAAGCTGTTGGCGAACCGGAAGTACAAGAGATTCTGAACCGGCTCCTTGCCGAGGAAATGATCGATACGGAAGATCGCGCGCTCGGGCAGGAACTGGTGCAGCACGTCGTCGAGCTCGACCGCCGACGCGTAGTCGCGGCCGAACGGCTTCTCGAGCACGACACGCGCGCCCTTGGCCGCGCCCGACTCGGCCAGGCCGCGTACGACCTGCTCGAACGCGCTCGGCGGGATCGCGAGGTAGTGCAACGGATGCTGCGCCGCGCCGAGCACCTCTCGCAGCCGCGTGAACGTCGGCGCCTCGCTGTAGTCGCCGCAGATGTACTGGAGCTGCGAGGCCAGCTTGTCGAACGCCGCATCGGCATGACCGCCGTGCGCTTCGATGCTGGCGCGCGCGCGGGCCACGAGATCTTCGCGCGACCACTCCGACCGCGCGACGCCGATGACCGGCATGTCGAGCTGGCCATCCGCCACGAGTCCGTGGAGCGCCGGGAAGATGTCCTTGTAGGCGAGGTCGCCGCTCGCGCCGAAGAAGACGAGCGCGTCGGACCGCGCCGCGCTCACGACTGCTTCTCCTTGTGCCCGCCGAACTGGAAGCGCATCGCCGACAACAGGCGGTCGCCGAAGTCGGCCTGCCCGCGCGAGCTGAACCGCGCGAAGAGCGCCGCGGCCAGCACGGGCGCCGGCACCGCTTCGTCGATCGCCGCGTCCACCGTCCAGCGTCCCTCACCCGAGTCCGATACGCGGCCCTTGAACCCACCCAGGTCGGGCGCATCGGCCAGCGCGCGCGCACACAAATCCAACAGCCACGACGCCACGACGCTGCCGCGCCGCCAGACCTCGGCGACTTCGCTCACGTCGATCGAATATTGATAGTGCTCGGGATGCTCGAGCGGCGTCGTCTCCGCATCGTGCTTCGACTGGTCGCCGACGCCAACGTTCGCGTGATGGAGGATGTTGAAGCCCTCGGCGAAGGCGGCCATCATTCCGTACTCGATCCCGTTGTGCACCATCTTCACGAAGTGCCCTGCACCCGCCGGGCCGCAGTGCAGGTAGCCTTCGTCGGCCGTCGTCTTCGTCCGGCGCTCCTCGTTGGGCGGTGCGGCCGCGTAGCCGGGCGCGAGCGCCTTGAACACCGGATCGAGCCGCGTGACGGCCTCGCGATCGCCGCCAATCATCAGGCAGTAGCCGCGCTCGAGCCCCCAGACGCCGCCGCTCGTGCCGGCATCGACGTAGTGGATCCCCGAAGGCTTCAGTGCGGCCGCGCGACGAATGTCGTCGTGATAGCGCGAGTTGCCGCCGTCGACGATCGTGTCGCCGGCCTGGAGGTGCGGCACAATCTCGGCGATCTGCTTGTCGACGATGCCCGCCGGCAGCATGAGCCAGATCGCCCTCGGCGGTGCGAGCCGCTTGACGAGATCGTCGATCGACGTCGCGCCGGTGGCGCCGTCCTTCGCCAATGCGTCGACGGCCTCGCGCGCGACGTCATAGACGACGCAGTCGATGCCGGCGCGGAGCAACCGCCGCGTCATGTTCGCGCCCATCCGTCCCAACCCGATCATTCCCAGTTGCATGTCGCATCCTCATCTGGTGGTCGCCCACCGCGCATCCCCGCCTTCGCCGATCATCCTAGTGCATCGGCTCGACAATCCGCCCACCTTCGCCAAATGCTCACGGCGTTCGCGGCTCCGGTAGACAGGCGTGCGCGTTGCGCCTCGGCGCGTCATCGACCACACTGAGCGGCGGGACCTCATGCGGAGCCCGTACCGCGCACTCGCCGCATCTCTCACCGCGGCAGCCGTCGTCTGTGGCGCGACCGGCGGCGTCGTCCGGTCGGCGCCGTCGAATGCCATCGACTCGAGTCTCTTCGCCGATCTCGCCTGGCGCCCCATTGGGCCGAATCGTCCTGGCGCCGTGACCGCCATCGCCGCCCCGCCAGCGACAACGACGACGTGGATGGTCGGTACGCGCGACGGTGGACTGTGGCGAACGGTCGACGCGGGACGCACGTGGTCGGTCGTTCTCGACGGCCACTCGATCGGCGCGGTCGCCATCGCCTCGAGCGATCCGAACGTCATGTATGCGGGAACGGGCGACGCGTCTCTCGATGCGGCTGAAGGCGATGGACTGTACGCGTCGACCGATGCCGGACGCACGTGGGCGCGGGCGGGTCTCGCCGACAGCCGCGCCATCACGGCGATCGCCGTCGACTCAACGGATGGGAATCGAGTGTTCGTCGCAGCGCAGGGGGACGCGTACGGTTCGGGCGGCGAGCGCGGCATCTTTCGATCGCTCGACGGCGGACGCACGCTCACGCGCGTGCTCGCGGCCGGACCGGACACGAATGGCGTGGACGTCCTGCTGGATCCGGCGAATCCGCAGATCGTCTACGCCACGATCCAGAATCGGAGCGCTCGGACGGGATTGGCCGCCTTCACCGCCGGTCCGGAGACGGGAGCTTTCACCTCGACCGACGGCGGCACGACGTGGCGATCGATTGCCGCCGGCTTGCCCACGTTCGCGGCTGATGGTCTGAGACGCATCACGCTCGCCGTCGACTCCGGCGCGCCCGGCCGGTTATTCGCCGGCGTCACGGCGCGTACGCGCGGCGGCCTCTATCGATCGGACGATGCCGGCGAATCGTGGACGCGCGTTCACGGGCCGTTCGCAGACGCGGCGGCGGACATCTCGGTCACTGTCGATCCGCGGGATGCGGACGTCGTCTACGCCGTGTCGTCGCGTCGCATCTGGCGATCGATCGATGGCGGCCGCTCGTTCGCAATGGACTGGCCAGGCGCGGCGTCGATCGCGCCGACGTTCGTGTGGATCGATCCCGGCCATCCGCGCGTCATGGTCGCGGCCGGCGAGCGTGGGGCACGGGTGACGATCAACGGCGGCGAAACGTGGGGCGATGCCGCACCGCCGGCGGCGGGCCTGTCGGCCATCACGGCTGACACGGCGTTTCCGTATCGCGTGTGCGGCGTCACGGCCGATGCGGAGACGTGGTGCGTGTCGAGCCGCTCGAACGCCGCCTCGGTGCTGCCTTTCCCGGGCGGTCGATCCGTCGCGCCCGATCCGCTCGATCCGACGATCGTCTACGGCGGCGGTGTCGCGCGATACGACCGCGCGTCAGCGCAGGTGCAGGATGTCGGACCGACCGGCGCCTTCCGCGCGGGCCTGCTCCACTTCGCCGATATGGACGCGCGCACGTTGCTCTTCGCCACCGATCGATTGTGGACGACGAATGCCGGCGGCGTGACGTGGAGCACGGCCAGCACGCGGCTCACGCGCCGTGACGCGCCGGCGTCCACCGACGCGGACGCCCGTCCCCGCGTCGTGACGGCCATCGCAACGTCGAGCGTCGACCGCCGCACGATCTGGACGGGCGCGAGCGATGGCGCCGTGCACCTCACGCGCGACGCGGGCGCCACCTGGACCGACATCACGCCCGCCGCCATTCCTGAGTGGGCATCGGTCGAGGCCATCGACGCGTCGCACTTCGATCCCGCGTCGGCGTACGCGGCCGTCGACGCCCGCTGGCTCGATGACGACGGCCCGCATGTTCTACGCACGCGCGACGGAGGCGCGACCTGGACGGAGATCACGAGCGGCCTGCCCGCGCACGCGTCGGTCCATGCCGTGCGCGAGGACGCGCTTCGCCGTGGCCTCCTCTTCGCGGCAACGGACCAGTCGGTGTTCGTCTCGTTCGACGACGGCGATTCGTGGCAGCCGCTGCGGCTCAACCTGCCGCCGATGCCCGTGCGCGATCTCGTGATCAAGGATGCGGACCTCGTCGCGGCGACCGCCGGGCGAGGCGTGTGGATTCTCGACGACATCTCGCCGCTGCGACAGATCACGGCTGACCTCTCGCACGCCGATGCGTTCCTCTTCCGTCCGTCAGCGGCGTGGCGTATTCAACCGGCGGCCGATGGCGCCGCGTTCTCGGATGGGCAGGCGCCGCCCGAGGGCGTCGCGCTGGACTACCT
>CALFMR010000132.1 GCA_937880585.1 uncultured Acidobacteriota bacterium | reverse complement strand
TTCGCACTTGAGCACGGGAGCGCGGGCGGCCGCTAATGGGGACGTGGCGGAAGACGCCTTGCAGTGTCCGAGCCGCGAACGACCGCGCTCGCACCCGACGTCCGTGACGTTCGACGTGTGGCGTCCGGGCGCGGCATCTTCATATATGGCGCAATCTCAGTCATTCGTCCGTTGGTGGAAGCCGCGGCGCACCAGCGATGGACGTGCGCGTGCGGTGCCGTCCGTCTATTGGTCGCGGTCCGCGGCCGATGTGATGCGCGAATTGGAGTCGGCGGCCTCAGGTCTCTCGGCGAGCGAGGCCGAACGGCGCCGCGAGACGTCAGGATTGGACGTCACGCCCCATCGCTTTCGCGCGCGCCTACGCGTGTTCGGACATCAGGTGCAGAGTCCATTGCTCTGGCTCCTGCTCTTCGCGGCGGCCGTATCGATGCTGACCGGCGAATGGCGCGACGCGACGATCGTCGTCGTCATCGTCGCGGCCACGGTCGTCGTGGGCTACGTCCGCGAGAGTGGCGCCGAAGGAGCCGCGGAGGCCCTTGCCGCACGCATGCAGACGTCGGCGACCGTCGTACGCGACGGCGTCTTTGTGGCTGTGCCACGCGAGGCCGTCGCACCCGGCGACGTCGTGCTGCTCGCGGCGGGCAGTCTCGTGCCGGCCGACGCCGTCATCCTCGAGGCGACCGACTGCTTCGTCAGCGAAGCCGTGCTCACGGGCGAGAGCTTTCCCGTGGAGAAGCGACCGGGCGCCGTGCCGGCTGCGGCGACCCTTGCCGAGCGCGTCAACTGCGTCTTTCTCGGCACCAACGTGCGCAGCGGCACGGCGCGGTGTCTGGTGGTGGCGACCGGGTCGTCCACCGAGCTCGCGCACATTGCCGCGCACCTTGTCCGTCATCGGCCGGAGACCGCCTTCGATCGTGGCGTTCGCCGGTTCGGATATGCGCTCACGAGCGCGATGCTGCTCCTGACCGTCGTCGTGTTCGTCGCGCACGTCATGCGCGGCCGCCCACCGGTCGATACGCTACTTTTCTCGGTGGCGCTTGCGGTCGGTCTCAGCCCTGAGTTGCTGCCGGCCATCCTCAGTCTCAGCCTGGCGCGCGGCGCACAGCAGATGGCGGCCCGCGGCGTGCTCGTCCGACGCCTGACGGCAATCGAGAACCTCGGCAGCATGGACGTGCTCTGTACCGACAAGACGGGCACGCTCACCGAAGGCACCATCCGGCTGGATGGCGCGTACGATCCGAACGGCCAGGCGTCCGCAGCGGTCCTCGACGCGGCGGCAATCAATGCGCGTCTGCAGACGGGCCTCGACAATCCACTCGATGCCGCGCTTCTCGACGCTCACACGCCCAATCTCACCGCCGTGCACAAGCTCGGCGAGATTCCGTTCGATTTCCTTCGTCGGCGCCTCAGCGTCATTGTCGAAACGCCGGCCGGCGTATCGCTCATCGCGAAAGGGGCATTCGACGGACTCACCGCGCGATGCACTGAGACCGACGACGGCGCACCGATGGATGCGGCCGAGATCGCGCGGCTGCGAGCGCGTCATGACGCGTGGAGCCGCGATGGCGTCCGCGTCGTCGCGGTGGCGACGCGGTCCATCCAACGCCGTTCGGCCTACACGCACGAGGACGAAACCGGACTGACATTCGTCGGCTTCCTGACCTTTCTCGATCGGCCAAAGACGGATGCGGCGGCTGCCGTCGCGGATCTCGGACGCCTGGGCGTTGCCGTGAAGATCGTCACGGGCGACAACCGCTTCGTCGCCGGTCATCTTGCCGCGCTCGTCGGGATGCACGCGGACCGGCTGCTGACGGGCGGTGATCTGTCGCGGTTGGCGGGCGCGGCGCTCTGGCGCGCGGTCGAGCAGGCTGAGATCTTCGCGGAGGTCGATCCGAATCAGAAGGAGCAGATCGTCCTTGCCCTCAAGCGCGCCGGACACGTCGTCGGGTTCCTCGGCGACGGCGTGAACGACGCCCCGGCGATGCATGCGGCCGACACGAGCGTGTCGGTCGAACGCGCCGTCGACGTGGCCCGCGAGGCCGCGGACTTCGTCCTGCTCGAGCGCGATCTCGACGTGCTCCGCGGCGGCATCGAAGAGGGCCGCCGAACGTTCGCCAACACGCTCAAGTACTTGTTGACGACGATGAGCGCCAACCTCGGCAACATGATGAGCATGGCGGCGGCTTCGTTCGTGTTGCCGTTCCTGCCGCTCTTGGCCGGCCAGATTCTCTTGAACAATCTTCTCTCCGACGTGCCAGCCGTGGGCCTGGCCGACGACCGGGTCGATCCCGAGCTCGTCGTCCGTCCCTCGACGTGGGACATCGCGTTCATCGTCCGCTTCATGATGATGTTCGGTGCGCTCAGCTCGGCGTTCGACGCGATCACGTTCGTGGTCCTGATGCGCGTGTTCCGCGTCGACGTGCCGGCGTTTCGCACGGGATGGTTCGTCGAGTCGCTGCTCACCGAGCTGGTCATCGCGCTCGTCGTGCGGACCCGTCGTCCATGGTTCCGGAGCCGACCAGGCCGGTTGCTGCTCGTCTCGTCGGCGGTCCTGATGGCCGTCACGCTCGTCGTGCCCTACGTGCCAATGACCGCTGCACTCGGATTCGTCCCGCTACCGCTTGGCGTGCTCGCCGCGGTCGTCGCGATCACCGCGCTCTACGTGGAAGCCACCGAGCTCGTCAAACGGTGGTTCTATCGTCAGCGCGTGGTGGCCTGATCGGCCACCTCCACGCACGTTCATGACGGTCGTGATCGGCGCGTTCTTCGCTCGACAGCACCGAAACGCCGAGCGCCTCGTCACGCTGGCCGCCCGGGCGCGGACGCGGCGTGACGAGGCGCCTCTCGCGTTGCCTCTCCGGACCATTTCGTCAGTGCGCCATCATCGCGGAAGTGTGCGTGATCGCGCCCGACGGCGACCGCACTTCGATATAGCCCACCGCGCCGCGCTGTGCGTCGGCGAACTCGTGATCGACGAGCGTGTACATTCCTTCCTCGGGTGCGATGAACTCCAACACACCGCCGCCGCTCGCGCCGAACTGCACCGTCTGCATGCCGGACATCGCGTTGGCCGGGTTGCCCTCGTAGTAGACGCGGTCGAAAATCGCGCCGACGATGTGCAGGCTCGTCCCGTCCGACGGCCCGACGTTGTTGAAATACAACCGCACGCGTTCACCCGCATTCGCGACGAGCGGCGTCGTCTTCAGCGCCTGCATGTTGCCGTTGAAGACGACCTGCGACGGCCGCTTCGCCATGGCCGCGTCGAAGTCGAGAACCGACATGCCGTCATCGGCTTCGTCCGGCTTCAAGTAGAACTCGGACTGCACGACGACGTAGCTGCGCGCGACTTCCGCGTCCGTGGGATACCCGTTGCGCGGGCTCACGACGACGACGCCGTACTGGCCCATGGCCAGGTGTTGCAGCACGGGCGCCATCCCGCAGTGGTAAAGGAACACGCCGGGATAGTTCGCCTGCCACGTGAACTCGATGCTCTGTCCGGGCATCACGATGCGCCACTTGTCGTCGGGCGCGACCGGGCCGGCGTGGAAGTCCATCGAGTGCGGCATCGGCATGACGGCCGAGGCTGGGCCATGATGCGTGTCCTGTACGAGATCGGCGAGGAACGGCGACGCGCTGGCCCATGGCTGTGCAATCGTCACGGTCGACGCGGACCGATTCTTCATCGTGAAGTCCACGCGGTCGCCTTCGCGCACGTGCAGCACGGGCCCGGGCACGGATCCGCCGAACGTCCACGCCGTGTAGCGCACGCCGGGCGCGACCTCGATGTCCTGCGGAACGATGTCGATGCGGATGTGGTGCGTGCGGTTGCCGGGTTGCAGCGGCGCGAGCGCGGGCACGCGCGTCAGTTCGTCGCCGACGACCGGCGGGCCGTCGTAGTCCTCGGTGAACACTCGCGCGGGGGCCGATCCGAACACCTTGCCGTCGCCGCGCACACCCGTCGTCCGATCGTGGGCGGCCAGGACGATGTGCAAGCCGGTCGCGAGACCCGCGCCGGCGAGAAGAAGCGTGACGAGCCAGAGAACCCGAGGGGAGCGACGCATCGGCGGCCTTCCTTCAATCGAGAGCGCCGCGCGATGAAGAACGCCCGCGACACGCGGGTGGGCAGCGTTCCGCGGCCCAAATGAGCAAGGCATGTGCCGTCGATGGCAGGCGCGCGCTCGCGTTCTGCCGGGCGTCGTGAAGTCGCACCCCGAAGAAGCTCGCACTCACCCCGAAAAAATCCAGAGGCGCACGGTCGTCGCTTCCTCGCGCGCGGCTACGATAGGGCGTGCTCGTTTTTGCGCTGCGGCTCGTCCGTCCCTATTGGCCGCGGCTCGTCATCGTCGTGACCGCGATGCTCATTGGGACCGCGATGAGCCTCGCGTCACCGTGGCCGCTGAAGATCGTCCTCGACTCGGTGTTCGACGCGCGGCCGATGCCGTCGGCGCTCGCGTGGGCGCTCGGGCCGAACACGAGCCGGATGGCGCTGCTCAACGTCGCCGCCGGCGCGACGGTCGTCATCGCGCTCGTGCAGGCGCTCGCGAGCTACGTGTCGGCCTATTTCACCGTGAGCGTCGGCCAGTGGATTGCGCACGACCTGCGGCAGAGCGTCTACGGCCACCTGCAGCGGTTGTCGCTCTCGTACCACGACCGCCAGCAGACGGGTCCGCTCATCAGCACGATCACCGACGACATCAACGCCGTGCAGGACTTCGCGTCGACGGCGGTGCTCGATATCGTGATCGACAGCCTGACCGTTGTCGGCATGCTGGCGGTGATGTTCACGCTCAACTGGCGGTTCACGCTCGTGGCGCTCGCCGTGACGCCGCTGCTCGGCGTCTTCGCGTACCGGCTGCGCGCGGTCATCCGTCAGGCGACACGCGACGTCCGCCGGCGGCAGAGCGAGATCGTCTCGATCGTGCAAGAAGGCCTCGGCGCCATTCGCGTCGTCAAGGCGTTCGCACAGGGTGCGTTCGAGCGGCAGCGGCTGGAAGCCAAGAGCCGCGAGAGCGTCGACGCCGCGCTCTACGCGCGCCGCGTACGGTCGCTCCTCGGACCGGTCGTGACCTCGCTCGTCGCGGTAGGAACAGCGGCCGTGCTGTGGTTCGGTGCACGCCAGGTGGTCGCGGGTACGATGACGGCCGGTTCGCTCGTCGTGTTTCTGACGTATCTCGGCCGGCTGTTCGGGCCCGTGCAGTCGCTCGCGCGCACGAGCACGAACGTCGCGCAGGCCGCGATCGGCCTCGAGCGCGTCCGCGCCGTACTCGACGCCGACGCGCGGCTGCCGCGGGCCGCGCAGCCACATCGACTGGAGCATGTCGACGGCCGCGTCGAGTTCGAGCACGTGACGTTCGGCTACGATCCCGGCCGGCCCGTGCTGCACGATGTCTCGTTCGCCGCTGCGCCGGGCGAGATGATTGGCGTGGTCGGTCCGAGCGGCAGCGGTAAGTCCACGGTCGCCGCGCTCATCGCGCGCTTCTACGATCCGGGCGAAGGATCGGTGCGCGTCGACGGCTGGGACGTGCGCCAGGTCACGATCCGATCGCTTCGCGGACACATCGCGTTCGTGCTGCAGGAGACTCAACTGTTCCACGCGCCCGTGTGGCAGAACATCGCCTACGGTAAGCCGGACGCGACGCGCGACGAGATCGTCGCCGCCGCCGAGTTGGCGCAGGCCCACGATTTCATCGAGGCGCTGCCGGACGGCTACGACACGATCGTGGGGCAGGGCGGCGTGCCGCTTTCGGGCGGCCAGCGGCAGCGACTCGGCATCGCGCGGGCCATGATTCGCGAGGCGCCGATCCTGATCATGGACGAGCCGACGTCCGGCCTCGACGCCGAGTCGGAGCGATTGGTCTTCGAAGGCCTCGCGCGTTTGAGCGAGGGACGGACGACGTTCGTGATCGCGCATCATCTCGCGACCGTGCGCGACGCCGACTGCATCCTCGTCCTCGACGCCGGACGCATCGTCGAGCGCGGGACGCACGACGAGTTGGCCGCGCGCGGCGGGCTGTACGCGGATCTGCTGGCGACGCAGACGCGCACTGAGCCGGCCGAGGTCCGCGTGCTCACGCGCGGCGGCAGCGCCGGCGATCAGAACCAGCGCCGGGTGCGCCCACAGTAGTCGGTGTACGTCTGGCCGAATCGCTCAGTCAGCCGCGATTCTTCGAGCGGAATGACGACGCCGTTCACGTAGAGCAGGACGAGGACGAGGGGCACGATCGGCGCGTACTGAAGCTGGATGCCCATCTCTCCGAGATAGACGAGCGTCAGCCCGACGTACATCGGATTGCGCGTGAATCGATACGGTCCACGCGCGACAAAGGCCTTCGACAGTTCACCCGGCGTGGTCGTCGTGCCCGCTTTATAGAACATGACCAACGGCCATCCGGCGACGATGACGCCACAGGCGAGGAGCACGACGCCGGTGAGATGCCAACGCGAGGCGGCGTCCGGCGTCAGCCGCAGCGGCGGCAGCAGCAGTTGCAGGCCGACGCCGACGAGATACGCCAGCATGTAGACCCAGGGGACGGGAATTCGAAGCAACGCGCGCGAGAGCGCGGACGGGCCGGCAACCATGAGACGCGGTCGCGTCCATGTTACTGCTAGCCTCGCTTGACCATCCACCGGCGCCGTTTGAAGACGACCCGATCGAGCCACGAAATCGGCCAGCGCGGCTCGGGCGTCAGTCGCCGCGCGGACGCCTTGGTCGCCGGCGCGCCGTCGATGAGCAGGGGATCGGGCCGGCGATAGGTCCCGAACACCAAGTCCGCCAGCGGAATCCCGAAGAATCCCGCCACGTTCAGATTGCACTTGTAGTTCGCGTGATGCGCCTGGTGAAAGCCGTACAGCTTCTGCCAGAGCGGCCCCAGGCGGCGACTCTCGATCTTCGGCTTCCACCACGTCTCATACGGCTGGTGATGGACGACGTGCAGGACTTCGTACAGGAAGTGGGCAATGGCGATCGCGGCGTAGCCGCTGATGAGGATCGGCACGCGCGGAAATGAGAACGCCATCGGCGCGAAGAACGGCGTGAACGACGCGAAGAACGGGATGAGCGCCCAGGGCGGAAACGTCGACTGGTCGTCGTGCTCGACGTCGTCGATCGGATAGTGGCTGCGGACGGCCTGGGTCGCGTCGTCGAAGTGGATCGACGTCAGCTTGTGATGCGCGAGATGGCTGCGGCAGAGCGAGCGGAGGAATCGCACGGTTTCGATGTGCAGCAGATAGCGGTGGAAGAAGTACTCGCCGAAGCACAGCACGACGTTGCAGACGAGGCACGTGACGGCGATCGTCCACACGCCGGACGCGAGGTGTTGCGTCCAGGTCCACGGGAAGAAATACCGAATCGCCGCGTAGAGCGCTGCGAGTTGCGCGGCGATGAAGAGCGCGAACAGCAGTGGCGCCGCGCGACGGCCGGTGCGGTTCTCGAACGAGAGGAAGTTCAGCCGCGCGAAGAGCGCGTCGATTCTCGATCGTGCGCGCTGACGGTCGGCCAATCGCACGTTGACGCTGGAAAGTGCCCCCGGCGTGGCCGGCGCGGGCGTGACGGACTCCGAGGTGGACGGTGCTGAGGATGTCATCGTGCCACTGCCTCCAGACGTCGATCGGCGCGCGAGGCTATTCGCGCGCGGATCGTGCGGAAGCGTGGCGGCCTGTCGCACGCCACCGCGGAGGTGCGGTCGCGCCGACAGACAGACCTTCACCCCCGCGGGTGCGTGGACGATTGGCGTGAAGCGGAGTCGGCGGGCAGGCCTGAGGCGGCCTGCCGTTCGGAGCCGCCCTCCCGCGAGGCGTCCAAGGTCGTGCCACCGACCGGTCGGTCGGCGGGTGCGGGCAGGTCTTCGGGCTCTCGAGCGTGCCGGCGAGGCCGGCGCCTAGTGGCCGTCGCTTCCCGGTCCGGAGGACCAGTGCGTGTGACGGCGTTCGTTCTCGATGACCGCTGCGGGGCAGCCCCAGATTCTCACTGGGTTCCCTATTGAGTCCGGTCAGAGACCGGACACCAGCACGCGGCTACTATGGCGGTCCGGGTGAGGTTTGTCAAAACGCCGCGGCATGCGGCGCTGCGCGTGCCGGCCGAGCGATCATCTTCAATGCGCTATGGTGCCGCCCTGGAACACGAAGTGGTACGGCCCCGGCGCGTCCATTTCCTCGTCGCTGCATTCGCCGCATTCGTCTGAATTGATCACGAGCGTGTGCGGACCGTCCTTCTGAAGCTTCCAGAACGTGCCCACACGGCAGCCCGGCCCGAGGACGCTGCTGCCGTCCGGACCGATGATCGCCGTCAACACGTGTCCCAGATCGCAGCCTGGTCCGGAGAGGACGATGAGGTCGCCCGCCTTTCCGGTCCACGTGTAGAGGTCGTGGGCGGCGCGCTGATCGATACGGCCGGATACCGTCTGTCCGTACACGACCGGCTGCACCCGATCGGGCCTCGCGAAGCGCACGGGCACGTGGTAGTGCGCCGTGCCGCTGGCGCGCGAGAATTGGCTCGTGTAGGTATAGCGGCCCGTCGCCGGCAGCTCGAAGCGGCCGAGGTCGCAGCCGACCTTGGACGTGAGCGACTTGCCCGACGGATCGAGCAACGAGAACCGCACGGTGTACGGATCCGGTCCGGTGATCTGACAGTTGCGCTCACGGCCGCCGAAGATCACTTCTCCCTTTTTGCCGTCGAAGTGAACCTCCTGGCCGGGTTGGCCAGCGGTCACCTCACCGTCCATCCACAGGATGGGACGTGAGGCCACGGCGCCCGTGTGCGCGGCGCGAACCGCCAGCACCTGCTGCTCATGCGCGTACCGGCTGCCAAAGACGAAGCCGTTGGTCACCGCGAGGTCGAGGATGCAGTCATTCAGCAGCCGCTCGTCGGTGATGCCGTGCGCGCGGCACGTCTTCTCCGCCGTCGCGTAGTTGGCGAGACGCGCGGCGTCGGCGTCCTTCGCCGGGAAGTCCGGATCGGTGAAGCTGGCCGACGACTGTCCGGCGGCGTAGTCGAAGAGCGACGCCGAGGACGCGATGCGCCAGGCGTCGGCCAGCGCCCCGTTGACGTCATCGCGGCCCACGCCGAGCTTCGCGCCGCCCGCGCCGACGAGGTCATCGTCGCGCGATCCATCGAAGTTGCCGAGCAGCCCGACGAGCGTGCCGCGCCGCGACGCGGCGGGTGTCACCGTGACGTTCATCGCGATGCTGCCCAGTTGCTCGACATGCATCCGCGTGCCGTCCGCCCAGGTGAGGCGGTACGTGCCGCCGTAGGCCGTGGTCGTGCCCGTCAGCGAGGCGCCATGGAGCGCCGGCGGTTCGCCGCTCACCAGGCGACCGTCGACGCGCAGCAGCAGCGAGCCGTTCTCCATCGTGAAGGTGATGCGCGTCGAGCCGACCGCCGTCGCGACCGACTGAATCACGCTCGCGACCTTCGGGCCGAGCGCGGGCACTTGTCGCACCTGCACGGCGAACGCGTCCTTCGTGGACCGCACGAGCGTGTACTCGCCGACGACCTGAAAGTCGTAGCCGAGGCCGTCGAAGGTCCACAGATGCGTGTCACCCCACGCGGTGCCGGACGAGGCCGGTGGTGGAGGCGGTGGCTCGTTACTGCCGCCTCCGCCTCCCGGCGGCCCGCCGCCCTGACTGGGAGGCGCCGGGGGAAGATTCGGATCGGGCTGCTTGCAGAAGTGATCCAGGGTGTCGCCGGCCACGCCGAGCGTGCCGTTCGTGTCGCCGCCGTTGATCCCGACCGAGATGGGCGCGGCGGCTTGCGTCGTGAAGAGCGAGGCGCCCTCGGATCCGTCCGGGCACTTGCAGCCGCCTTGCTTCAGGCAGAGCACGAGTGGATCCGACGAATCGAGGTCCTTGTCGATCCCGAAGCCCTCGTCGTGCACGCGCCCGTAGCCCTCCATGAGGCTGACGGTCACGATGTCGGCGCTGCCCGTGATCGTATAGATCGCGCTTTGATCCGGGCCCACCGACGGCAGCATCTCGGCCGTGCCGGCGTCGACGGTGACCGGCGTTGGATTCGGACCGCCGTCGGAGGGGTCGTACGTCGGCGGCTGACCCGGGCCCGCGATCTTCCACGGTCCGTGGCCGGCGTCCTGAAAGTAGCTCGCGCCCCACCGGTTGTAGTAGTCGATCTCGTGATCCGCGACGAGACTGTGGAACGCGCTGTCGTCGTTGCCGCCGATGCCCGTCAGCACGAGCGGCAGCAGCTTGGGCCACACCGAGTCGCTCCCGGTGAGATCGCTCAGGTGACCGAAGACGCCCACCGCGTCATAGCTGCGGTGCGCGTAGATCGTCGTCGGATTCTTGATGTACGGCGCCCAGATGCCGCCGATCTCCTTCAGCATGTAGTCGCCGATGTCCGCGCCCGGCTCCACGGTGAACTGCACCCAGGTGGCTTCGCCTTCCGCAATCCAGTCGTGCAGGCTGAGCGCGTTCCGCGCGGTGTCCTCCGTACGCTGCTGATAACAATGGAACATCTCGTGGACGACGATGGACTGCGCGTCCACGGCATTGCCGTTCAATCCCCAGAATCGCTGGTCGTTGACGACGATCTCGCAGCTCGGGCGTCTCACGTCCCAGCCATCCGGATCGGTCGTATTGGAATGGCGCATGTTCGACGCGTACCACGACCAGGTGTGCGCGTACTCGATGCCTGGCGGCTTCCCGCGGTTGACGTCAATGGTGAATTTCACCGGGTCGACGTGAAGGATCTCGGCGAGCTTCGCGTCAGCCGCCTCCCCGAGCTCGTTGTAGTTGAACGCGTCGATTGAAACGTCCGGATCGTCGACCAGGACATAGGCGGCCGGCACGACGAGGACACGCCGCCGGTTCGCGGCGACGTGTGGCGTAGGACCCGGCGTGGGACCGTCAATCAGCTTCGTCGCCGCATCACGCTGCGCTGGCGTCAGCGCGTTCCAGACCCTGGCGAGGTACGTGACGGCGAGCGTGCCGTCGAAATCTCCCGGGTCGCCGCTCCCGGGCGGCACGGTGACGCCGGGCAGCGGCCCGACCATCATGCCGAACAACAGCGTCGCGCGCTCGGGCGTCAGGCCCTGCGTCTGGATCTCGTTGACGAGCGCCATTTGGCCGCGGGTCGGCGGGGCAGCGGTTGACGTCGGCGCCGCGGGCGCGGGAGGTGGCGGGGCGCTCGACACGCTCGTGCCGGACGGTGCGGCGCGATGTGCCCGCCAGTACCACGCGCCAACGAAGACCACCACGACGACAACCAGTGCACCAGTCACTCGCGTACGCGATCGCATGGCGTCACCCCTGTCTGAGCATCCGGATGATACGCCCGTTCGCCCGCGGGGGCGCCGCGCTCAGTACACGTCCTTGTGGTACCGACCCGCGTCGGCCAGGTCCTGGAGATAGTCGGTCGCCGCTGGCGCCGACAGGCCGCCGTCCTCTTCGGCGATGGTCTGTAGCGCGCGATGGACGTCTTTTGCCATGCGCTTCGCGTTGCCGCAGACGTACACGTGCGCGCCGTCCTCGATCCAGCTCCACAATTCGCGGCCCTGCTCGATCAGTCGATGTTGGACGTAGATGCGCTCGTCCTGGTCGCGCGAGAAGGCGAGCGACAGTCGCGCGAGCGAGCCGTCTCGGGCGAGCGCTTCGATCTCGTCGCGATAGTAGAA
>CALFMR010000131.1 GCA_937880585.1 uncultured Acidobacteriota bacterium | reverse complement strand
GCGAGAACGCGAGCGACGGTCGCGCGAGCGAGCCGTCTCGGGCGAGCGCCTCGATCTCGTCGCGATAGTAGAAATCCGTCTCGGCGTGCTGCTCGCCGAAGAACAGCCAGTTGCGGCCCGCGTCGCCGCGGACGCGTCGCTCGTGCAGGAACGAACGGAATGGCGCGATGCCGGTGCCCGGACCGATCATCACAATCGGCGTATTCGGATCCGCGGGCAGATGGAAGTGCGGCGAGCGTTGGACGAACACCGGCAGGTCCACGTCCGCCGCACGATCGGCGAGGAACGTCGACGCGACGCCTTTGCGGACGGCGCGTGTGCTTCGATAGCGCACCGTGCCGACCGTCAGATGAATCTCGCCAGGATGCGCCTTCGGGCTCGAGGCAATCGAGTAGAGCCGCGGTTGCAGCCGCTTGAGCGTGGACACGAACGCCGCAGCGTCGAGCGCGACGGGCACCTCGTGCAGCACGTCGGCGAGCTGCCGGTTCCAGAGCCAGTCGCGGAGTGCGGCTTTGCGATCGGCGGCGAGCAGGTGTTCGAGCGTCGCGTCACCGGACTGGTCTGCGATGAGACGAAGCACGTCGCGCGTCGGCTGCGTGATCTCGAAGTGGCGCAGGAGTGCATCGTCGAGCGGCATCTCGCCGGTGCCCGGCACGGTGACCGGTGTAGCCGCGTCGAGATGCGCGAGCCGGAGGATCTCGGCGACGAGGTCCGGACAGTTCGTCGGCCACACGCCGAGGGCGTCGCCGGCCTCGTAGTCCAGACGCGATCCGCTGACGTCGATCGCGATGAATCGCGTGTCCTTCGCGGAGTCGTCCGCGTTCAATCGCCGGTTGTCGATGAGCCCGGCGGCATAGGGCGTGTCCTTGCTGTGGCCATCAGCAGCCCGTGCGGGTTCGTCGTCTTCGATATCTTCCGCGTCGACGGCCGTCAGACGCAGGCGGACTTGATCGAGCCACGCATCGGCCATGTCCTGATAGTCCGGATCGCAGTCGAGCCGCGGCAGCAGCCGCCGTGCGCCGAGCGCGGCCAGGCGCGCGTCGAGATGTTTCCCGTGTCCGCAGAACTGGTCGTAGGCCGGATCGCCGAGCGCGAGGACCGCGTAGCGAACGCCGTCGAGCGACGGCGCGGTGTGCGCCTTGATCGCATCCCAGAATCGCCGGCCGTTGTCGGGCGGGTCGCCGTCGCCGTACGTGCTCGACACGACGAGCACGACGCGCTCGCGCGGCAAGGCGTCGACGGAGTAGTCCGCCATTGCCGAGACGCGCGCGGCGAGGCCGGATGCGGCGAGCCCGTCGGCGAGGCGCCTGGCCAGCGCCTCCGCATTGCCGGTCTGCGACGCCCAGAGAATCGTCGCGACCGGCCCGGGCATCGTGTCGGCGTCGACGCGCGGCGACGCGTGGGCGTCGCCGGAAAACAGACCAGCCAGCAGGCCGTTGATCCAGGCCCGCGTGTCCTCGTGGACGGGCGCATTCGCCGGGAGTGTCGGCGCGCCGACAGAATCACGGGCGCGAATGCCGGCGGTGAAACCCGCGAGATACCGTTGTTCGATTGGTCCAAGCGCGGGCGCGGACATGTCGGCGAGCTGCAGGACCGCGGCAAAACGATCCGCGGTGACCATCGCGCCCACGGCGGCGGCCGTCGCCGGTGCGCGTGCGCGTTCGCTGCCTGCATGATCGACTGACGTGTCGACCGGCACACGCGCCAGCGCGACGGCGCAGAACTTGAACTCGGGTTGCAGCGATTGAGGATCGCAAGCGTCGTTGGTCACGGCATTGATGGCGAGCGACTCGCCGAAGACGTCGTTCCAGTGAAAGGGCGCGAAGCAGCTCCCGGGCAGCACGCGCGTCGAGACGACCGCGGGCAGAACGGCGTGTCCTCGACGAGACCGCACGTCCACGCGATCGTCATCCGCAATCGCCAGCGCGCGCGCATCCTCTGGATGAATCTCGACGAACGGACCGGGATTCAACTTGTTGAGCGCGGCAATGCGTCCCGTCTTCGTCAGCGTGTGCCATTGATGCGGGAGCCGGCCCGTGTTGAGCACGAGCGGATAGTCGGCGTCAGGCAACTCGGCCGGCGCAAGGTGCGGCCGCGGAATGAATCGCGCGCGGCCGGATGTCGTCGGAAACACGAGTCGCGGCGTCGACCCGTCGTCATGGCGGTGGAGCGTCTGACTCGATCCGTCGTTGAGATACCGGATCGGATGCCGCGTCGCGCCGGTATCTGGCGGACACGGCCATTGCACCGGACCATCGCGAAGCCGGTCGTGGCTGATGCCGCGGATGTCATAGCCCGTATCCGGATTCCACGTGCGACGGATCTCATCGAAGACATCGGCGGCGGAGGCATAGGTGAACGCGGGCGCAAACCCCATCGCGCGAGCGACGCGCGCGACGATGTCCCAGTCCGCATGCGCGTCGCCCGGAGGCTCGACGGCCGCCTGCATCAGCGTCGCCGTGCGCTCGGAGTTGATCATCACGCCGTCGGCCTCGGCCCACAGCGCGCCCGGCAACAGAATGTCCGCGTAGCGCGTCGTCTCCGTGTCGGCGAAAACGTCCTGCGCGATGACGAGATCCGCGCGCTCGAGTCCGGCGATCGCGCCTCGCCGGTTCGGCATCGACGCCACCGGGTTCGTGCCGATGATCCAGCACGCGCGAATGGATCCGTCGGCCAGACGCGCGAACATCGACACGGCATCCGGGCCGGGCTCGGACCGAATCGTACCGGGCGGCAGGTCCCATAGCGATTCGATGAAGCGGCGATCCGCCTCGCTCGTCACCGATCGCTGCCCGGGCAGCCCCGCGCTGAGATAGCCGACTTCGCGTCCGCCCATCGCGTTCGGCTGACCCGTGAGCGAGAACGGTCCCGCGCCGCGGCGGCAGATCGCGCCCGTTGCGAGATGCAGGTTGCACAGCGCGTTCGTGCTCCACGTTCCGTGCGTGCTCTGGTTCAGCCCCATCGTCCAGCAACTCGTCCACGCGCCGGCTTCGCCGATCCAGCGCGCGGCCGTGCGGACATCGGCTTCGGCCAAACCCGTCAGCTCAGCGACCCGCGCAGCCGTGTACGGCGCGAGGAACGCCGGCATCACGTCCCAGTCCTCCGTGTGTTCGCGGATGAAGGTCTCGTCGATATGTCCCGCCTCGACGATGAGGTGCAAGAGGCCGTTGAGAAGCACGAGGTCGGTGCCGGGACGGATGTGTAGAAAGAGATCGGCCTTCTCGGCCGTGGCGGTCCGGCGTGGATCGACGACGATCAGCTTGGCGCCGGCTTTGACGCGATCGAGCAGGCGGAGGAAAAGAATCGGATGGCAATCCGCCATGTTCGCGCCGATGACGAGACAGACGTCCGCGTGATCCAGGTCGTCATAGGACCCAGGCGGGCCGTCGGCGCCGAGCGACAGCTTGTAGCCGCTCGCTGCACTCGACATGCACAGGCGCGAGTTCGAGTCGATGTTGTTCGTGCCGAGAAAGCCCTTGGCGAGCTTGTTCGCGAGGTACTGCGCTTCGAGGGAGATCTGGCCGGATACGTAGAACGCGACGGCGTCCGGTCCGTGTGCATCGACGATTGCGCGCAATCGGCGTGCGGTCTCGGCGACCGCGTCATCGAAGCTGACGCGTGCGCGTTCGCTCTGCCGATCAGCACGGAGGTAAGCGGCGTCGAGCCGCCCGTCGGCGCGGATCGCTTCCGCACTCGTCACACCTTTGGTGCACAGTCGTCCGGCATTGGACGGATGCGCTCGGTCGCCCGTCACCTTGACGACGCGGTTGGCATCGACGTGCAAGGTCATGCCGCAGCCCACGCCGCAGTACGGACAGACGGTGCTGACTGCGTTCACGCGTACGTCCTTCCTCCGACGTCTGGTCGTCAGACGTGCCGAACTTCTGGCTTCTGGCTTCGAACTTCTGACTTGTTGCAGCGTGGCCGCGCGGCGACGGCTCAGCAGGGAGCGTCGGGACGCGCAAGGTGCCGGCGGGGGCGGCGGCGTCGAGGCCGGAGTGACGCGAAGAAGCGTTGCAAGCGCCGTTCCGCGTCGAGGCGGATTCGCACGGTATGCGCTAGATCATTGCAGCGCCTGAAGTTGAGACGTGGAGCGCCACGCCGTGACTGGGCGCGCATCGTGAACAAAGATGTTCAACACGGTCCACGGTTCCACGACTTTGTCGAAGATGGCTGCCCTTTGGCGCGCGAGACCGGCGCCGTGTGGCATGACGGAACCGTGGAAAGATGCGAGGTCCGGCGGCCTGTCGGTCGCCGCACGGCTCCCAACGAGACAGAAATGTTCAACTGATAAGCTCGTGCCGCAATTTCGTCGTCACCGTCTCGCGGATCACCGGCCCATCGTGTCCGCGGTCGGCGGCCCGCGCATTCTGCTAGACTCAAGGCTCGTTGGCGTTGGGGTCCGCCTGAACCGTCCCACCTGATCCGTCGATGGGGCAGATGACTCCTACCGAGCGCGCGCTCGGAGGAGTCTGCCTGATCGCACCACCTCCAGCGATCGCTGCAAACCGAATCCGAAGTCCGGTATCGCGCCACAGGCGCGTCTGGCGGAGGCGATGGGGCAGCGCATCCTCTTCAACGTCATCCAGGTGGCGACGGTGCTCATCTTTGCGCCGCTCGTCGCCGGCGTGTTGAGCCGGCTCAAAGAGATCGTCCAATCCCGGCGCGGGCCGAGCGTCCTCCAGCCCTACCGCGACATCTGGAAGTTCTTCCACAAGGACGAAGTGGTCTCCGACCAGGCCTCGTGGATCTTCCGCGCCACGCCGTACCTCGTCTTCGTCACGCCGATCGTCGTGACGCTTCTGATTCCAGTGCTCACCGACTATCCGCTGGCGTTCGCGTTCATGGGCGACATGATCGGCGGCGGGTTCGTGCTCTCGTTGGGCGGGTTCTTCGCGGTGCTCGCCGCCGTGGACACGGCCAATCCTTACGGTCCGGTTGGCGCCAGCCGCACGCGCATGGTCGGCTTCCTCGCCGAGCCGGTGTTCATGATCGTGTTCTTCACGGTGTCGTTCGTCGCCGGCTCGACCATTCCTTACATCGTGCAGCAGCGCTGGGTGACGCCGCTCGCGAACTTCTTCGAGCCCTCGCACGTCCTGCTCCTGCTCGCCTTCCTCATGCTGATCCTGGCCGAGGGCGGACGCATTCCCGTCGACAACCCGACCGGACACTTCGAGCTCGCGATGATCGACGAGTCGAAGGCGCTCGAGTACTCCGGCCGCGGCATGGCGCTCGTCAAGTGGGGCGGCGCGATGAAGTTCTTCGTGCTCCTGTGCATCTTCCTGAACGTGCTCGTCGCGCCGTGGGGACTGGCGCACGATCAGACGCTCGCGGCCGTCCTCGCCGCCGTGCCGTTCGTGCTCTTCAAGATTTTCGTGTTCGTCCTGATCCTCGTCGTCATCGAGTCGTCGCTCGCCAAGCTGCGGCTCTTCCGTATCGCGGAGTTCCTCGGCGCGGCGTTCATCACGGCGGTGGCGTCGATGGTCATTCAGCTGTTCGCGCATTGAGGCCATCGTGATGACGCACGCGACGACGATCGTCTGGCTCGAACACCTCGACGCGCTGACGGGCGGGCTGTTCCTCCTGGCCGCGTTCGGACTGGTCGCGACGCGACAGATTGAAGGCTGTTTGCGGCTGTTCATCGCCTCGTCGGTCCTGCTCGCCACGTCCGCGCTGTTCTTGAGCGTGATCGACGGCGAGTGGCACCTGGTCGTCGTGTCGGGCGTCGATCTCGTGACGAAGGCCGTAATCATTCCGCGGCTGCTTCGCCGGCTGCTGCGCGGTGAAGTCTCGGCGCGGCGCGAAGTTCAACAGGTTCTGAACATTCCGTCCGCGTTGCTCCTGGCACTCGGTCTCGCGATTGCCGGATTCCTGTTCGCCGCGCGCCTGCTTCCACCCGACGGCGAGGCGCCGATTGGCATTCACCTGCCGATCGGCATGGCGAGCCTGCTCGTCGGGTTGTTGACCGCGTCCGTGCGTCGCGAAGCGCTGCCGTTGTTCCTCGGTCTGCTCGCGATGGAGAACGCCGCGTTCTTCGCCGGCATCGGCGTGGCGCCCGAGTTGCCGCTCGTCGCCGAAGTGTCGATTGCCTTCGACGTCCTCATGCTCGTCTTCGTCGTCGGCGTGCTCACGCGCGCCGTCCAGGAACACGTCGGCACGACCGAGGTGGGCGCGCTCACCGTTCTCCGCGAGGAACCGCCGCAATGATGCTCGTCGTGGTGCCGCTCCTGCCGCTCGCGGCCGCACTCGTGTCACCCATACGCGGCGGCCGACGCCTGGCGCAGACAGCCACGCTCGCGGCGGCGACGACGACGTTCGTCCTGGCCGTGGTGCTGGCAGCACGCGTCGTGCGGGACTCGCGCGTCGTTGCGATTCCCGGTTGGGTCGAGCTCGACGGACTGAGCGCACTGGTGCTGTTGCTCGTCACGTTCGTGGCCGCGACCGCCGCGTTGTTCTCGTGGGGCTATCTCGACGCCCACGAGACGCCAGCCGATCGGGTCCGGCTGTACGGCCTGCACTTCAATCTGTTCGTGTTCGCGCTCGTACTGGTCCCCGTTCTGGGGGAGCCGGCGCTCGTGTGGATCGCCATCGAGTTCACGGCCGTGTTCTCCGTGCTGCTCGTCGCCTTCGACAACACGCACGAAGCGCTCGAAGCGGCCTGGAAGTACATCGCGCTCATGTTCATGGGCGCGGCCGTGGCGCTGCTGGGATTCTTCATCCTGTTCTGGGCGCAGCAGCAGGCCGGCGGCGGGCACTACAGTTGGGACGGCCTTCGCGCCGTTGCCGCCGCCATGCCGCCGCGAGTCGTGATGGCGGGCTTCCTGCTCGTCCTCGTGGGATTCGGCGTCAAGTCCGGTTCGTGCCACTGCACACCTGGCTCCCCGACGCGCACAGTCAGGCACCGTCGCCGGTGTGTGCGCTGCTCTCCGGGGTCAAGACGATGTGCGCGCTCTACGCGATTCTGCGTCTCGTGCCGCTGTTTCCGCTCGGACGCGTCCACGCGTGGATGCAGGCGATTGGCCTCGTGTCGATCGGCACGGCCGCGTTCCTGCTGCTGCAGGTCCGCGACTACAAGCGGATGTTCGCCTACTCGACGGTCGAACACATGGGGATCATCCTGGCGACGGTCGGGCTCGGAGGGCCGGCGGCGGCCGAGG
>CALFMR010000130.1 GCA_937880585.1 uncultured Acidobacteriota bacterium | reverse complement strand
CTGAAAATGCCGTACGCGAGCACGACGTGGACCCAGTAGACGAAGAGCGACGTCCGGCCAAAGATGACGAGCGGACTCCAGCGATCCGCGGGCCGGCGGTGGACGAGCAGCCACGATGCGCTCAACGCCAGCGTCATCATGCCGATCCGCCAGCCGAACGCCTCGACGCCCGCGGCCACCGCGCCGCCGTACGGCTCGACGATTCGCGCGAGGCCTCCGACAGCGAGCACGGCCAATCCGGCCGCTGCGAGCCGCGCGTGGAAGCGGGCCGTGTCAGGTCCGTTCGCGCCGATCCACTGCCCCACCGCGGCGCCCGCGAACACGTACGCCACGGCCGGAAACAGACTGAACACGCCGTAGTTGCCGACCGGCCGGATGTAGGCCTCGAAGCGCGGATAGAGGAGCGACGGCCACGTCCACACCTGCGCCCACGGCGTGATGACCACGACGATGGCGATGGCCGGCACGATGAGCCAGCGCAGGCGGCCGCGAAACGTCTCGTCTCTGCCCCAGCACCACGCCGTGGCAACCAGGCCGAGGCCGAGCACGTTGAGAATGTCCGGCTTGAGGATCGCGTTCCACGCGGCGCCCGGATTGAGCAGGAAGGATTGAAAACGGAAGACGTGCGCGAGCACGAAGATCTGCCAGCCGCGCCGCTCGAGCGTCCGCGCGGCGGCCCGGCGTTCGAGTCCGCGCGCCATCCGCGCCTCGCCGGCGAGCGGCAGCGACACGCCGGCCAGAAAGAGGAACAGCGGCGCCGCCCATCCCCCGATGAATCCGACGACGTCGAACGCCGCACTGTCGCGGCCGGAAGTGACCGACCACGCATCGATCGAGTGCCACTCGATCATGCAGAGGACCGCGACGCCACGCAGCCAGTCGATGTACGGACGCCTCGTCGACCGCGACTTCGGCATCCGGCCATCGTATCCGAATGGCGGCGGCCGCTCGGAACGGAAGCGATCAGGACGCGGAGAAGCGCAGGCGGTGCTCGGCGACGGCCGTGTACGGCAGCACGCGCAGCAGCTCTTCGAGCGTCGTGCGGCCCGCCATCAGGCGATCGTTCGCGTCCTGCGCCATGCTGAACGTCGTTCGCTCGGTGCTCCGCCGGATCTCGTCGAAGGGCGCCTCGCGCGTGATGAGCATGGCGTCCTCTTCGTCGGGCACCCAGAGGTCGGCGACGATCATCCGCCCGCGATAGCCGGATCCGCCGCACGCCTCGCAGCCGCGGCCGTGGACGAAGTGCACGTTGTCAGGGACGCGGGTGAAGAACTCGCGGACCTGATCGGCCGGCGGCGTGAACGGCTCGACGCAGTCTGGACAGATCTTCCGCACGAGCCGCTGCGACATGACGCCGACGAGCGACGAGGCGATGAGCGACGACTCGATGTCGAGGTCGAGCAGGCGCGGCAGCGCGGCCACGGCGCTGTTGGTGTGCAGCGTGCTGAGCAGGAAGTGACCGGTCTGCGCGGCGCGGAACGCCATCTCCGCGGTCTCCTCGTCGCGGATCTCGCCCACCATGATCACTTCCGGGTCGTGCCGCAGGAACGCGCGCAGGAACGTCGCGAACGTGTTGCCGATCGCGTCGTTCACCTCGGACTGGCTGAGCTCCTCGTACACGTACTCGACCGGATCCTCCGCCGTGAGAATGCGAATCTCCGGCCGGTGCAGTCGCAGCAGGCAGGAATAGAGCGTCGTGGACTTGCCCGATCCGGTCGGTCCCGTCACGAGGAAGATGCCGGTCGTCCGCTTGAGCAGATTCTGCAGACGCTCGGTCACGACCGGCGACAGATCGAGATCGTCGAGCGAGCGCGGCGCGCGCGATCGATCGAGGATGCGGATGACGACGCTCTCGCCCGAGTAGCTGGGGACGCACGACACGCGCAGGTCGACGGTGATGCCGCGGCCGTTGCGTTCGACGACGGCCTGGAAGCTGCCGTCCTGAGGACGGCGGCGCTCGGCGATGTCGAGCTTGCTCAGAATCTTCACGCGCGAGATCACCTCCCGCGCCGACTTGTCGAGGTGACGCTGCAGCGGACCGAGGTTCGGACGCCGCAGCACGCCGTCGACCCGATAGCGGATGTGCAGCCCGGACGGCAGCATCTCGAGGTGGATGTCGCTCGTCTGATGGGCGATCGCCTCGCGCAGCACGGCGTAGAACAGCTCGTCGCCGCGGCCGCTCGCGGCTTCGTCCGGAAGCGTCGTCGTGGTCGTCGGCCGCGCGATGGGCACCGCGGGCCTCGGCGTGGGCGGCGCGGCAACAGCCGGTCCGGCACCGGCGGATGCCGAGTCCGCGCTCGTGCCGTACAGCCGCGCGAACGTCCGCTGGATGGCCTTGGTCGACGCCGTCACGACCGTGATGGCGCTCCCGGTCAACATCGTCAACTCGTGCACGACCGCCTGCGCCGTGGGATCGTCCATGGCGACGGTCAACGACCGGCCGACGCGGGCAATCGGCACGACCGAATGCCGGCGCGCGTAGCTGCGCGTGATGATGCGCGACAGGCTCGTGTCGATCGCGATCTTGTCCAGATCGATGTACGGGATGTTGAGCTGCGTGCTGAGCGCCTGGCGGATCTGATCGTCGGTGACGTAGCTCAGCCGGATGAGCACCTTGCCGAGCGCGAGTTTGAGGTGCGGCTGCTCGGTGAGCGCGTGCTGCAGCTGCTCTTCGGTGATGGCACCGCCGCGGACGAGAATCTCGCCGAGGCGCGTACGGCGGGGCGCCGTCGTCGGAGGAGAAGCCAGCGCGGATGCAGTGCTCATGTCGTCCTGTGAATCGACAGCGGACGCCGGCGCTCCAATCCGGATCGCCGTCGCCGATCTATCGTGTGCGCGCGCGCCCGGCATTAGCGGACGCGTGTGCTACGCTGGCCCGTCACGGCCGTTCGGCGGCCGTTTCCAGGGAAAGTTTCGGGTTCTGCATGGAACGGCGACGACATCCGCGGGTGGCGCAGCCCCTCGACGGGACCTGGCAAGGAGGCTCCGGCGCGGGCCGCTGTCGCATCGCCGACCTCAGCCTCAGCGGATGCTTCGTGCACAGCCTCTCGACACCGGCGGCCGGTGACGTGACGCTCGTCACGATTGCCCACGGCGACACGCGCCTGACGCTCCGCGGACGCGTCGTTTACGTCGAGCGCACGATCGGATTCGGCGTGCAGTTCCAGGAAATGACCGCCGACGACGAGTCGACGCTCGGCGCGCTGCTGCAGAGCCTGCAGGCCGGCACGCGGACCTAGCGCGCGCCTGGGTGACCGCGACACGATCGCGCGGCGCGACTGGTTAGCCTCGAACCACGCGTGAAGAAGGAGACGCCGTCGAACGCGGTGCGACGGTGGACGTCGTCGAGCGAACGGAGGCCGGACGCGCGTGACTGGCCGCGCACTTCGCGCACGTCGGGGTGAGCGACGCGCCAACGCCGTTCGATGCGCGCCGGCGGCCCGGCAGGTACGGACGCACGATCACCGCGAGCGCGATGACCGCGGCCAGCGTCACGACGACGATCTGCAGCGTGTCGCTCATGGCAGGCCTTCCATTCTCTTCTCTACGACACGCCCATCATTCGCAGTCCCTGGAATGCCACGAACGCGAACGAATAGGCGACGGCCGACATGTACCCGAGCTGGAGCGCGGCCCACTTGAGATGGCCCGTCTCGCGGCGCGTCATGACCAGCGTCGGCAGGCACTGCATCGCGAGGACGAAAAAGACGAGCAGGCTCGTCGCGGTCGCTGGCGTGAAGACGAGCGATCCGTCGTCACGGCGTGCCGATCGAATCTTCGCGATGACACCGGCGTTCTCGACGTCATCGTTCGCGTCGCCGATGAGCACCGACATCGTCGAGACGAAGACCTCGCGCGCGAGGAAGCTGGTGAGCACGCCGACGGTCAACTGCCAGTCGTAGCCGAGCGGCGCGAAGACCGGCTGCAGCGTGCGGCCGAGACGTCCGGCAAAGCTACCCGCCTGCGTCGCACGCTCGGTCAGCAGATCTGCTCGCGCGTTGAGATCGGCGGCGCTCTCGGCGTTGGCCGTCACGGCGGCCTGGCCGCGCAGCGCCTCGGCTTCAGCCGGCGGCGGCACGCGCGGAAACGCGTTGAGCCACCACATCACGACGCAGATCGCCATGATCGCGGTGCCCGCGGTCTTCAAGAACGCCAGGCCCTGATCTTTGGCCGCGATGAGCGCGTTGGCGAACGACGGCACTTTGTAGGACGGCAGCTCGAGGATCATCGGCCGCACGCGGCCGCGCAGCAGCGTCCGGCGGAACAGCATCGCGCTCACGAGCGCGGCGGCAGCGCCGAGCACGTAGCACGACGCGAACGCGACGCCGCCAAGCAGCGGACGATCGACGAACAAGAGCGAGGTGAGCAGCACGTACACCGGCAGCCGCGCCGAGCAGCTCATGAACGGCGCGACGAGGATCGTCGCGAGCCGGTCGCGCCGATCGGGGATGAGGCGTGCCGACATGATGCCCGGCAGCGCGCAGGCGTGCGAAGTGAGCAGCGGCACGAACGCATGGCCGGGCAGCCCGAAGCGGCACAGCACACGATCCATGACGAACGCGGCGCGCGCGAGATAGCCCGTGTCCTCGAGCAGGCTGATCAGGAAGAACAGCAGGCAGATCTGCGGCAGAAAGACGACCGTACCGGCGATGCCGCCGATGATGCCCTGCGACACGAGATCGTGCACGAGCCCCGGCGGCAGGACGCGGCCCGCGAGATCGCCCAGCTCGGCGAACGTCGCCTCGATGAGATCCATCGGGACCGCGGCGAGCGCGAAGAGTGTCCAGAACAGCCCCATCATCACGACGGCGAAGACGAGCAGCCCGACGACCGGATGCGTGAACGCCTTGTCGAGCCGCTCGGTCAACGTGTCGGTTGCCGATCCGACGGCAGCCGCGCCACCGACGCTCTCGGTCACCGCGCGTTCCGCCCACGTGGTGAGGTCGCCGCCCACGTCGGCCACACGCACCGCCGTGACCGACACCGGCGGGTGTGACGCCGCGAGCGCAGTACGCAACGCGGTTCGCACCTCGTCGATCCCCGTGCCGCGGCGCGCGACGATGGGGACGACAGCGCAGCCGAGATACGCGGCGAGTCGCACAGGATCGAGCGTCAAGCCGCGCCGCTGCGCGAGATCCACCATGTTCAGCGCGACGACGACGGGCAGCCGGTAGGCCAGGAGCTCGCCGACGAGCACGAGATTGCGGGTCAGATTGCAGGCATCGACGACGACGAGCAGCGCGTCGGGCTGGCGATAGACGCCGGCCCCTTCGAGCACGCCGCGCACGACCTTCGCTTCGGGCGCGTCGAGCGAGACCTGGTAGAGGCCGGGCAGATCGACGACGTCGACCGTCAGGTCGTCGCCGATCGACGTGCGTCCGACGCGAGCCCCGGTCGTCGTGCCGGGAAAGTTCGACGTCTTCGCCCGCGTGCCGCACAGGCGATTGAAGAGCGTCGTCTTGCCGGTGTTCGGATTGCCGATGAGCGCGACGCGCGGCGCGCGCCGAGATGCGGCACCGCCCGCCGGCGCCTCGACTGGCGCCGGTTCGCAATGCACACTCGTGAGCGCCATTACCCCTGACTTTCGGGAACGACGAGGATGCCGTCAGCGACCGTGCGCGACAACCCGATGCGCGTGGCGTGGACCTGCACGATGCACGGCTCGCCGACCTTGCAGATGCGCATGAGGCAGCGGTCGGTCAAACCCAGTGCCCGGATGAGCGCGCAGTCCTGGGGCGTGAGCGTTGCCGCGTGCATGCGTGCGGTCCGGCCGGCCGCCAGATCGGACAGGCGGACGGGACGAGCCGCGGCCATCTGAGAGGACGAGGAGGGAGCGAGCGGGACGGACACGGCAAATCCTCGAAAACGGCCGCCAAACCGTCGTGCTGAGACGGATCTCGCAAGCCAGTCTGAGCATATGGCAGCAAATCCGACCGGTCAAGTCGGAGTTAGGCTGCCAAGAACTCGTTGATGC
>CALFMR010000129.1 GCA_937880585.1 uncultured Acidobacteriota bacterium | reverse complement strand
TTGCGAGAAATCGATCGACACGCACTCGCGCCCAATTTCGCCGCTGCCGACGACGACGCCGTTGACGACGAGCGGGATGAGATTGTTCGGCGTGGCCTCGGTGATGGCGAGGTGCGCGACGTGCTCGATGAGGAGTCCGAGCCCCTCGGCCGCCTGCGCGTGGCGAGCCGTCATCGGTGCGACGAATGACGGCCGGCGTCGCTCGTGTGTCGCATGCCAGGCCGGCACGGTCGAGAGCGCGGTGAGCCGATCGATCGTGTCGCTTTCGAGCGGCACGCGTCCGACGAAGTGGTAGCCGCGGCCCGTCGACACGGCCGCGATCGGCAGGCCGAAGCGGCGGAAGATCCGGCGCAGCGCGGCGTAGCTGTTCTCCAGCTTGAAGAACACGCTGCTCGCGTGGAGGAACGGCTCGCCGGGGTAGTCCAGATTCTGATAGTCGAGATCGATCGCGAAGATGAGCGCGTCGGTATCCCAGAGCGCGCGCGACAGATCGCAGCCGCGCTCGCACGCGTCCGGCAACGCGGACCACGGCACGTGCGGGGTCGACGACCACGTGGGAAAGGGCTGCGCGGCCGGATCAAGGGCGGCAAGGAATGCGGCCGTGGGACCGTGCGTCGCCGTTGCGCCGGCATACGTGAGGAGCGCGCGGCGGACCGCGGCGTCAGCGTAGTAGTCGGCCGCGAGCGCGTGATCCGCGTCAGCCATGATCGCTACTCCGACGCAGCGCTCGCGAGCAGACGCGGCTCGAAGTCGACCGTCACCCGTGTACCGCGGGCATCGTCCGCTCGCACCACGGCGTGGCGATGGCGTTTCGCCGACTGCCATTCCGCGAGCCGGTCAGGTGTGCCGAGATCCGACCATCCCATGGCGTTCGGCCAGACGACGAGCGACAAACCGTCGACCGCGGCGACGAGATCGCGCGAGAAGTCGTAGCGCGGCAACGAGGCATACACGCGATCGAGAAAGGCTTCTTGATCGGCCGCGCGGAGATGTGAGGCGGTGTCGAAGACCTCCGCGAGATCGGGCAGGTGCCGCCGGAATCGATCCGCCAGCGCGCCCGCGCGTGTGACGAGGACCATCGTGTTCCAGAGCGCGCCGGACGTGAACAGACGTGCAGCCGCCGACGCCTCCGGCTTTTCCACGAAGGCCGCGACCGACGCGAGTCGTCGTCCGTCCTCGGCGCGGGCGGGCGTGATCCACCCATAGTCTTGCTCGGGCCGATCGGCCTCGACGCCGAACGCCACCATCTCGCTCCGTCCACGTCGCACGTCGTCGATGGCCAGCGCCAGGCCCGCATGGAAGAGGGCCGGGCGCGCGATGCCCTGATCGGACGGCGTCATGACGATCGTGGCATCCGGATCCGCGCCGGCATGGAGCAGTCCGAGCCGCACGCCCGCGGCCGTGCCTTGGTCGGAAGGTTGATAGACGACATGTCCGAGGCGCGCGGGTCGAGCGACGGCCTCCACGTACGGACGATGTGAACGGTCGACGACCGTCACCGTTCGCGCCGCCGGCGCTAGACGCGCGAGCCGTGCAAGCGTGTCGTCGAGCAGGGACGTCCGCCCGTCGGGGCGCCAGAACTGTTTCGGCACACGGCCGGTAATCGGCGCCAGCCGGCGTCCGGCACCGGCGGCGAGGACGAGGGTCCAGAGCGGCGATCGCATGCCCGTCACCTCCGCGCGCTATGGCGCGACGACGATGTGGTTTTCGACGATCGAGACGCCGGGCGCCGCCCACGCGGCGCGCGCGGCTTCGGCACGTTCCGCGTGCGAGTGCACGTAGCCGGCGAGCGTGACCGTACCGCCCGATGCCGTGACGGCAATACGTCGCGCGTCGATCTCCGCGTTGCGCTTGAGCGCCGCCTCGATGCCGTCCTTGACGACGCGCGGCGAGATGCGCGGGACGATGGTGATCGCGCTGGTCACGCCTTTGACGCCGGGCAGGTATCGCACCGTCTGCTCGGCCGCGTTGCGCTGGAACCACCATTCGCACGTGCCCTCGAGCGTCAGGTAGCCGTCGCGAACGGTGACCTTCACGCTGGCGGGCACGCTGAGGTTGTGGCGCAGCGCGTTGGCGGCCGCCGTCGCGATGTCCGGATCGATCCGCTGGGTCGATAGCTTCACCGCCAGATCGTTGGCGACCGCGCGCGTGCCCTGGACGCGCAGGGCGGCGCGTTCGGTGGCCATGCGCTCGGCATAGGTCGGCACGAAGCCGTTCAGGCCGACCACGCCGTCCTTGACGGTGACGCCGACGTGGTCCGCCGTCACTTCCGGATCCCACGCGAGCTCCCGTTCGATGCGTTCCTGTAGTTCGTTGTCCGCGGTCGTCATGACGTCCTCCTTCGGAAGCGCGCCGCGCGCCGCGTGCCCGAGGCTGCAAGCGGTGTGCCGTGGCTGCGCGAATGTGCGCGCCACGATCCGTCGGAGTCGGTTCGTGTCGGCGTGAAAACTTCCGGAGCCGCTCGGGAATCGTTCAGGGCAGGGTGAGTACGAGCGCGCCCGGCCGTCCGCCGCCGGCGACCAGACGAATGGCGTCGTTGGCGCGATCGAGCGGGAGGGCGTCGACCGTTGGATGCAGTGACATGGCTGCCGCCGCGTCGAGAAATCCTCGGACGTCGGCGCGCGTGACGTTCGCGACGCTCGCGAGCTCGCGCTCGAGCCAAAGATCGCGCGCGTAGTCGAGGGCCAGGAGCTCGTCCTTGTCCCGGTCGTCTTTGCGGATAGCGTTCACGACGAGCCGGCCGCCGCGATCGAGATGGCGAAGCGCATAGACGATGGGCCGCCAGGCCGGCGTCGTGTCGATGATGGCCGCGAGCGGCGCGGGAGGTGTGGCCGTCGTGTCGCCGGCCCAGGCGGCGCCGAGCGTCCGCGCGAACTGCTGGTCCGCTTTGTCGCGCGCGAAGACGAAGATCGGCGATCGCGGATAACGGTGCCGCGCGAGCGACAGCACGAGGTGCGCCGACGCGCCAAAACCAGTGAGGCCGAGGGCGTCGCCGTCCGACAGACGCGCGAGCGCCAGCGCCCGGAAGCCAATCGCGCCGGCGCAGAGAAGAGGCGCGGCTTCGACGTCCGAAAACACCGCCGGCAGCGGATGAATGGCGTCGGCCGCCGCCACGGCATATTCCGCGTAGCCACCGTCGACGTCGCGTCCGGTGCCAGCGAAATCCGGGCACAGGTTCTCGCGGCCCGATCGGCAGAACCGGCAGCGACCGCACGTCCGCGCGAGCCAGGCGACGCCCACGCGTGCGTGCTGCTGGACGCCCGTGACGTCGGCGCCGCACGCCTCGACGGTGCCGACGATCTGATGACCGGGGATGCGCGGGAGCGCCGACGGCCGGAGGCGGCCTTCGATTTCGTCGAGATCCGTATGGCAGACCCCGCAGGCGCTCACGCGAATCAACACTTCATCGCGCGCGGGAACGGGCGTCGGGACGTCGACGGCGGTCAGCGGCTCAGCATCAGGCGTGAGCGGACCGACGTGAGTGATGGCCATCGCGCGCATGTCGACCTCCTGGCGCGGCAGGGCGCTGGGCGCGCGGCTGGCGGCCGCGCAGGCGTGTGGATGCCGCCGAGCCGTGAACGGTCAGGACCGGCACGGGCGACCGCTGCACGATGCGCTGCGCGACGCTGCCGAGCACGACTTGCCCCACGATACCGCGGCCGTGCGTGCCCATGACGACGAGATCGATGTGCCGCGCCGCGATGGCGTCCAGGATGCTGTCGACCACGACACCAACCGTCGTCGTGACCGTCGTTCGCCGCGCCATCGGACCCGTGGTCGGCACCAGCCGTTGCGCACGCCGGCGCGCATTCTGCTCGATGCGGGCCAGCAGGTCGGCTGGCGGCATGGCGGCGGTCGCCGTGTCCCACGCCTCGAAGAGATAAGGCGCGACGACGTGCAGCAAATGGACGCGGCTCTTGAAACGGGTCGCGATGAGTTGGGCATCGCGAAGTGCCGAGCGGGACGCCGGGCCGAAGTCGATCGGAACGAGGATGTTCTGGATGCGGGTCATGTCGCGCCTCGTGCGGCGACTGGTGCAATCCACACGCCACCCCCGGCTGCGCTCGCGCGCCCACGCGTCCGTCGCATCGCGTCGCATTGGCCGCCGTATGACGTGCGAAGGACTTCGGGGCAACACGAGAAAGTTCGCACTCGCCCACGCCAGCGCACGCGCGCGCTAATGGGGACATGGCGGCAGACGCCTTGCAGTGTCCGACCCGCGAACGACCGCGCTCGCCCCCGACGTCCGTGCCGTTCGACGTGTGGAGTCCGGGCGCGGCA
>CALFMR010000128.1 GCA_937880585.1 uncultured Acidobacteriota bacterium | reverse complement strand
GGCGACCCCGTTCGGGTGGGGGCTCGGCGTCATCATCGCGTGGCTCATGGCGGGGCCGGATTTCGGCCAGCTCCCTGCGATGACCATCGGCGTGACCGGCCTCGCATCCATAGCGTTCGCGGTACTACCCATCTTCCGGCCGCAGACTCGGCTCGCGATTCTCGTGGTCGGCGCCGTGGTGTTCATCGCCGTTGCACGAACGCTCTGAGCGGCGCGTCATGCCCGGCTCTCTCCAATCCGACTGCGACCCGCTCACGACGGTACTGCTCGTGCACCCGCGCGAGGCGTTCGCCGACGAGGCGACGATCGAAGCTCAGTGGCGCGGATTGCAATGGACCGCGCCTCCGGATGTTCGGCGGGCCGTCGACGAATACGACAGGTTCGCCGCGATTCTGGAATCGGCCGGCGCCACGCTTCACTGGCTGCCGCGCGGCACGGACACGACCATCGATTCGATCTACGTACGAGACGCCGCCGTGGTCTGCGACCGAGGGATCGTGCGGTGTCGTATGGGCAAGATGGCGCGCGTCGGCGAACCCGCGGCGCTCGAGCGGGGACTGTCGGCCGCTGGTCTGGGCGACTGGCCGATCGCCGGACGCATCGAGGCGCCGGGCACACTCGAAGGCGGCGACGTCGTCTGGCTCGGACCGCGGACGATCGCGGTTGGACGCGGGTACCGCACGAACGATGAAGGGATTCGCCAGCTTCGCGCCATCCTCGGTGACAGCATCGACGACCTGATCGTCGTGCCGCTGCCGCACTGGCGCGGCGCGGGCGACGTCATGCACCTGATGTCGCTCATCAGTCCGATCGATCGCGACCTGGCCGTCGTCTATGCACCGCTCTTGCCGGTGCCGTTCCGCGAGCGATTGCTGGACCTTGGCCTCCGCCTCGTCGAAGTACCGGACGAGGAGTTCGACAGCCTTGGCGCGAACGTGCTGGCACTGGCACCGCGCCGCGGTCTTATCGTGCGCGGCAATCCGCGAACCGTCGCCGCCCTCGAGCGCGCGGGCGTCGACGTGATCGAATACGCCGGCACCGAGATCAGCCTCAAGGGCGCCGGTGGCCCGACGTGTCTGACGCGGCCCCTTGCGCGGCACGTCGCGGCCGACGCATTGTAGGGCCGGCCCCCGTGGCCGCTGGACGGTCCGCGCGCGCCGCAGCACGCGACGTATCTCAGGTAGGATCGGGCTCGCCATGTCCACTGCGTCCGGTTCGAATCGTTCCCGTCTCCAGGCCATCGCCCGCCGCGCCATGCTCGAGCGCGGCCTGCTGCCCGAATTCTCGGCTGCGGCGCGCGCGGAGTTGGCGGCCCTGACCGCGGCCGCTCCCGTCGATGACGCGGCCGTCCGCGATCTGCGCGATCGCCTCTGGTGCTCGATCGACAACGACGACTCGCGCGATCTCGATCAGTTGTCGGTCGCCGAGTCGCGCGACAAGGGCGTCGTCCGCGTGCTCGTCGCGGTCGCCGACGTCGACGCGCTCGTCAAGCCCGGGACCGCCATCGACGACCACGCGCGGACGAACACGACGACGGTCTATACGGCGGCCGAGATCTTCCCGATGCTGCCGGAGAAACTGTCCACCGACCTCACGTCGCTTGGCGAAGACGACGATCGGCTGGCGATGGTCGTCGAGATGGACGTGACGTCGGACGGCGAGGTCGCCGCGTCGAACGTCTATCGCGCGGCCGTGCGCAACCGCGCGAAGCTCGCCTACAACGGCGTGGCCGCGTGGCTCGAGGGCAACGCGTCCGCGCCTGAACGCCTCGCGGCCGTGAAGGGGCTGGACGATCAGCTGCGCAGGCAGGAC
>CALFMR010000127.1 GCA_937880585.1 uncultured Acidobacteriota bacterium | reverse complement strand
CAGCACCAACCAGCACATCGGTGGCAACGAGCGCAGCAGCGGCAACGAGCGCATCGGCAACGGGAAGAGCCTCAAGCGATCGGTTCGGCAGGACCGGCCGGAGCGCCGCCCCCGACAGCAGGGCGCGGCGCGGCCGCGGTGTCGGCCAGCAGCCGTCCGGCCTTCGGCGCAATCCAGCGTTCGATATCGTCCAACACCGTGAATACGGCCGGCACGATGACCAGCGTCAGTCCCGTGGACGTGATCAGGCCGCCGATCACCGCAATCGCCATGGGACCTCGAAAATCGCTGTCCCCGCCCCAGCCGCTCGCGACGGGCAGCATGCCCGCCACCATGGCCACCGTGGTCATGACGATGGGACGCGCCCGCTTGTGGCCGGCCTCGAGAATGGCCGCGAGCCGCGTCTTGCCGGCGCGCATCTCCTCGATGGCGAAATCAACCAGCAAAATGGAATTCTTCGCGACGATGCCCATCAAGAGGATCACGCCGATCAGGCTCATGATGTTGAGCGTGTCGCCCGTCAGCATCAGCGCGCCGACCACGCCGATGAGCGAGAGCGGCAGCGACAGCATGATCGCCAGCGGATCGAGGAACGATCCGAACTGCACGACGAGCACGAAGTACATCAGCACCACGGCCACGCCCAGCGCGACGAGAATGCGCGTGAACACCTCGCGCTGATCCTCGGTCTGTCCGCCCTGCGTGACGCCGTAGCCGGGCGGCAGCTTCAGCTCGTGCAGCCGCGCGTCGATGTCGCCGACGACTTCCGAGAGCGGCCGTCCCTCGGTGTTGGCCTGGACCGAGATGACGCGCTCGCGGTCGAGATGATCGATGCGCGCCGGACCGAGCGTGCGCCGGATGGTCGCGACCTGGCCGAGCGGCAGCGTCGCCGGCCGGCCGTCGGGACCCTGGACGAGAAGCGGCAGCGACGCGAGGTCCGTGAAGTGCTCGCGATCCTGGGGCGCCAGGCGGACGGTCACGTCGCGCGTCTTGCCCGACGGGTCGACCCAATCGCCCGCGTCGACGCCCGCGAACGCGGGCCGCAGCGACTGCGCGACGTCGGCGACGCGGACGCCGAGCGAGCCCGCGAGCGCGCGGTCTACGCGGACGTCGAGCTCCGGTTTCTGCCCGCGCGTCGACAGGCCCACGTCGACGGCACCGGGCACCTGCCGCACCATCGTCAACACCTGATCGGCGAGCGTGTTGAGCGTGGCGATGTCCGGTCCGCTCACCTGCACCTGGATCTGCTTCTGGTTGTCGAAGCCGCTCGTCTGGATCGACGCCGTGACGCCGCCGATCTCGCTGAAGCGGCGCCGCAGCGTACGCGCGATCTCTTCCTGGTTGTGCGCGCGCTCGGCCTTCGGCTGGAGCGCGACGTACACCTGGCCCTCGTCGACCGCGCCCGTCGTGCCGCCGATCGTCGTGTAGGTGTAGGCCACGCCCGGGATCGAGCGCGCGAGCGCGGCAACTTCCTCCGCCTTGCGGCTCGTGTACTCGAGGTTCGATCCCGGCGGCGTCTCGATCGGCACCTGGAACTCGGAGTTGTCCGAAATCGGGAAGAACTCGCCGCCGAGCAGGCCGAGCGCGGGCATGGCCAGCGCCACGACGAACGATCCCAGCGCGAGCGACACCATCGCGATGCGGTGCCGGAGCGCCCAGCCGATGAGGCCCTTGTACCGATCGGCCTGGTGATTGAACCAGATGTTGAACCGCGCGAGCGCCCGCGAGATCCAGGTGCGCTCCTCGATCGGCCGGTGCGGATCGGGCCAGTAGGCCGAGAGCATCGGGTCGAGCGAGAACGACACGAACAGCGAGACGAGCACCGAGCAGGCAATCGTCAGCGCGAAGGGCGCCATCCACTGCTGCGCGATGCCGCCCATGAACGCGATCGGCACGAACACGACGACGATCGAGAACGTCGTCGCCGCGACCGCGAGCGCGATTTCCGACGTGCCCGTGTGCGCGGCCGTGTAATGGTCCTTGCCCATCTCGACGTGCCGCACGATGTTCTCCCGCACGACGATCGCATCGTCGATGAGGATGCCGATGGCGAGCGAGAGGCCGAGCAGCGACATCGTGTTGAGCGTGAAGCCGCAGGCCAGCACCGCGACGAACGACGCGATGACCGAGACGGGCAGCGCGAGACCCGTGATGACCGTCGACCGCCACGAGTTGAGGAACAGGAAGACGGTGAGCACCGTGAGGAGCGCGCCTTCGATGAGCGCCGCGCCCACGCTCGCAACGGAGTTGGCGACGCGGCGGCCCGAGTCGCGCACGATGCTGATCGTCACGCCCGCGGGCAGCGTCGGACGAATGGCCTCGACCTCGGCGCGGATCGCGTTGGCCAGCTCGGTCGTGCTGTAGCCCTTCGATTTCTTGATGTCGATGCCGACGGCTTCCTGGCCCGAGAAGAGCGCCGAGGTGCGCGGCGCCTCGATGCCGACGTGGACGTCAGCCACGTCGCCGAGCCGGACCAGCTTGCCGCCGCGATCGGCGACGACGAGCTGCGCGAAGGCCTCGGGCGTTTCGGCGCGGCCCTCGAGGCGGATCGTGCGTTCGTCGTTCACGCCGAGGATGCGGCCCACCGGCGCCGCCAGGTTCTGCGCGGCGAGCGCGCCGACGACTTCCGCCATGCTGACGTTGGGGGCCATCAACGCGTCGGGCCGGACGTCGACCGTCATTTCGCGCGTGTGCGCGCCGGCCACCGTCACTTCACCGACGCCCGTGATCGTGCGGAGCCGGCGCGTGATGCCGGGGTCGGCGAGCAGCGTGAGCTGGCCGACCGACAGCGTCTTCGACGAGAGGGCCAGCGAGACGATGGGGAAGTCGGTCGGGTTCACTTTCGTGAGCACCGGCTCCTTCATCTCGACGGGCAGGTCGTTGCGGATCTCGTTGATCTCGTCGCGGATCTCCTGCGTCGCTTCCTGCAGATCCTTCTCGTAGTTGAACTCGACGAGGATCGTGGCGAAGCCGTCGAGCGAATTCGACGTCACTTTCTTCACGCCGCTGATGCCCGAGACGGCCTCCTCGATCGGCTCGACGATCTCGCGCTCGACGTTGTCGGGCGACGCGCCGGGGTACGGCACGGCCACGACGACCATGGGCACGGCGACGTCCGGGAACTCGTCGGTCTGCAGCAATACGAGCGACACGAGCCCGAAGATCACGAGCGCCACCATGCTGACGATGGTGATGACGGGCCGCCGGATCGCGAAATCGGAAATCGTCATGATGAGAGCTCCTCGGCTGGCGTCGCCCGACGGCTAGCCGACCACCTTCACGGGCGTGCCGGCCGCGACGCCCTTCTGCGACCCGACGATGAGGACGTCACCCGGAGCGACGCCCTTGACCACTTCCACTTCCTCGGTGTCGTTCCGCCGCACGCCGAGCGTGACGGAGGCGCGCTCCGCCTTGCCGTCCTTCACGCGCGTGATGGTCGGCACCGCGCCCGTTTCGTCGACGGCGGCGAGCGGCACGACGACGCCTTCGCGCGTCGAGACCTCGATGCGTCCTTCGACGAATGCGCCGGCGATGAGCTTGCCGCTCGTGTTCGGCACCGAGACGAACACCGACACCTGGCGAGTGACCGGATCGGCCGACGGACTCAGTCGATCGACGCGGCCGACGAAGTCGCCCGCCACGCCGCGAATGGAGAAGTGCACGGCCGCGCCGCGGCGGACTTCACCGATGCGATCGGACGGCACGAGCGCCTCGAGCCGCAGGCTGGACGGATCGACGATCGTCAGGATCTCGGTGCCGGGCGAAACGACGTCGCCGAGACTCGCGGGCCGCTCGCTGACGATGCCCGAGAAGGGCGCTTTGACGGACGTGTCGTCGAGCTGCTGCCAGGCCGACTGCTCGCGCGCGCGCGCCGCGGCGAGCTGCGCCTCGGCGGTGGCGGCGGCGTTGCGCGCCTGCTCGAGATCGCGCTCGGCGAGCGCGCCGCCCTTGACGAGGCTCTCGGTGCGCTGGAGCTCCGCGTTCGCGACCGTCACGGCGCTCTCCGCGGACTTGACGGCCGCCTGCGACGAGGCGAGCGACGACTCGAGATCGCGCGACGAGATGCGCGCGATCTCCATCCCGGTGCGCACCGGCTCGCCGCGGTCGACGGCGAGCGCGACGAGCGATCCGCCGACCTGCGCCCGCACCTTGGCTTCACGCGCGGGCGTGAGCTGGCCGGAGATGGTCGGCCCCGACGAGATGCGCGCGACGGTGGCCGTGACGACGTTCTCGGGTGAGAGCTGCACGGTGGCCGACGAGGCGGCGCTGGCGGGCGTGGCCTCGCGGCACGCGCCGGCAGCAAGAGCACCGGTGACGAGCAGGGCGCCGGCAACGACGACGGACGGTCTCAGGACAGGACGCATAAAGACTCCAAAGGCTGCGAAGCGCGCGACGGTCATTGGGTCGCCAGCGGCAGGCTGGGCAGGAGCGCCGCACGCGCGCGGGCGACCTGCAGGTCGCGCGCGGCCTGCGCGCGATTGGCCTGCGCCTGTTCCAGCGACAACCGGGAATCGTTCAACTCGAGCTGCGTCGACAACCCTTCACGGTTGCGCAGCTCGGCGATTTGATAGGCGCGTTGCGCCTGCTCGACCGTGCCGGCCGTCGCCTGCCACGCGGCTTCGGCGGCCGACAGATCCTGCAGCGCGGTCGCGGCGTCGAGCACGGCCAGCTCGCGCGTCTGCTTGAGCTGCGCGTTCGCTTCGTCGAGATCGGCGCGCGCCGTCAGTTCGTCCGCCTTCAGCTTGCGTCCGTCGAAGATCGGCACCTGCACGGACGCGCCGAGCGACCAGTTCGTGCGGAAGTCCCCGACGCCCGGGAACCAGCCATTGCTCGGATAGCCGACGCGCGCGTACGACGACGTGACGGCGACCTGCGGCATGCGTTCGGCGCGCGCGACCGTGACGGCGGCGTCGCGCACGTTCACGAGCTGCTGCGCCTGATCGACGACCGAGCGGCGAAGCGACGAGCCGGTGCGCTCGGCAATCGCCAGACCGTCGGCGAACGGCGCGGGTGTCGCGAGCGTGTCCGCGTCGAGGTTGACGTCGAGCGTGAGCGGCGTGTCGGCCGGCACCTTGAGCAGTTGACGCAGGCGCAGGTAGGCGATGTCGCGGTTCGCGCGGTTGCGGATCACCGCGGGACGTTCGTTGTCGCGGGCGACCTGCGCGCGGAGCAGTTCGAACTCCGGCTGGCGGCCGGCCTCGTAGGCGAGACGCGTCTGCTCGTAGGCCGCGGCGGCCTGGTCGTATCCCGACTGGGCGATCGCGACGAGCCGATCGCTGAGGGCCGCGTCGTAAAACGCCTGCGTCACGGTGAGCGTGACCTGCGCTTCGGTCCCCGACGTCTCGAGCGCGGCCATCTGGCGCGACAGATCCGCCTGCAGCATCTGCGCCTTGATGCGTCCGCCGGTGTAGAGCGTCTGCGAGAACGACAGCGCGCCCTGGTAGATGTTGCGCTGGCCGAACGGCAGATCGCCGAAGTCCAGCATCGGACCGATCGCCCCGCAGCTCGCGGCGCGCTCGAGCTCGGCGACGCGTTCTTCGACGGGCCGCGACGGATCCACGTCGAGCGGCGCGCAGGGCGGCCCGACGGGCTGGAAGGCGCCGCTGAATTCGGAGGCGAGCGTGCGGCTGTACGAGCCGGCGAAGCTCACCTGCGGAAAGCGCTGGCTGCGCGCGCGGACCTGGTCGGCCGCGGCGCGCGACTCGCCGGCGCGGGCGATGTCGATCGGCTCGCTGTGGCCCGTCGCCAACTGGATCGCCTCCTCGAGCGTGAGGCGCCTGGCCGCGGGTGCGGCCGCCGCGGACGCGGCCGGTGGCGGAGCCGGCGGCTGGGCAGCCGGCGTCTGTGCGGCGGCCTCGCGTCCGCCGAGCAACAGGAGGCTGGCGGCGACGAGACGAACGATCGGTGCACTCCTCATACTGCGTGTCCTCCGAGGGCCCGGATGTCGGGCTTCACGGTATCGACGTGGATGGCCTCCAGCAGGAGATCCACGTAGCGTTCGATCGAGTCGCGCACGCCGAGCGGGTAGCGCGCCGGCATGGCGTCGCGTCCCATCGCGTCGGCGAACAGCGCGCCCATGAGCATCGCGGTCGCGACGCGTTCGTGCCAGGTGCCCGAGGCGAGTCCGAGCCGGCGCAGGCGCGACAGATAGTCAGCGAGCTCGTCCGCCATCCGCACCGACGCCTGCATGCCCGCGGAACAGTTGGCCGGGTATTCGGTGAACTCGGCCATCGAGCGCCGAATGAGCGCGCGGACCTTGTGCAGCGCGCGATGGCGCGACCGGCACCAGGCGATGAGCTCGGCCCGCGGATCCTCGGGCGTTTCGGGCAGCGTCGGCGCCGTGGCTTCGCGGGCGAAGAGCTGGAAGGCCTCGTGCAGCAGCTCGTCCTTGCTCCGGAAGTGCCGAAAGAGCGTGACTTCGTTGACGCCGGCCTCCTGCGCGATGCGCCGGGTCGTGGCGCCGCGGGTGCCGGTTTCGGCGAACACTTTCATCGCCGCGCGAAGGAGCGCGTGCCGTACGTCCATCGTGGTCGAGAATCAGGCGTCGCAACGGCCGCCGGCGGCCGGATGAAAGCAAGTGGTTGCTTGCACCTCGGACCGCGTTCGGGCGGCGTCGTTCTCACTAGGACGCCATTTCTGGACAGTTTGTTCCTCCGCTTCACAAGAGCGCCCGTTCGCATCGGCGAACGGCGCTGCGGACCCGGTGAGCGGCGCGCCCTGCGCCGCCGTACTATGGGACCGTGCAGCTCCGTCTGCCCTGGTCCATGCCGCCCGCGCCGCCGCGCGAACCGCGGCACGTCGTCGTCGACGGCGTCGCGCTCGTGCTCGAGATCGCGCGGCATCGACGCGCGCGGCGTTACGTGCTGCGCATGACGGACCGCGGCACGCTCCGGCTCACCGTGCCGCGCGGCGCGTCGATTGCTGGTGGCGTGCATTTCGTCGAACGTCAGGCCCGATGGATCCGGCGCGAGCGCGTCCGCCGCGCCGAACGGACGGCCGCCTGGGGCGAGGGCACGCTCGTGTGGCTCGACGGCGAGCGCGTGCCGATCGCGATCGACGCCGGCCGCGCGCGCCTCGCGTCGCTGGACATTCCGATCGCCGAGCGGACGGTCGACGTTCGTGTGGCCGTCGAGACGCACTTGCGCGCCATCGCCAGCCGCGAACTGCCCACGCGGCTGGCCGCGCTGGCCGAGGCTGCTTCGCTGCACGTCGTGAAGATCGGCGTCCGCAGCCAGCGGACGCGCTGGGGATCCTGCTCGACGCGCGGCGTCATCATGCTCAACTGGCGGCTGATCCAACTGCCGCCGTGGGTGCGCGACTACGTGCTCTTCCACGAGCTCGCGCATTTGCGGCAGCCCAATCACTCGCGCCGCTTCTGGCGCGAAGTCGAGCGGCTGTGCCCGGACTGGCGGACGGCCGAGCGCTGGCTGCGCGCGCACGGCAGAGAAGTGTTGTAGCTACCGCACCTCGATGCGCGTTCGTGCCGACGCGCCATCCTCGTCGCGCACGACGACCTCGTGCCGGCCGCGCGTGAGCGGCCACTTCAACGTCTCATCAGCACGCACTCGACCGACGATGGTGCCGTCGATCGACCAGGTCAGCGGTCCGTCGGCGCCGCCGCGCGCGCTCAAGCTCAACTGCTGAAATTCCGCCCGCAGCGTCGGATCGATCAGAAACACGGCGCCGCCGAGGGGACGTCGAATCGTCAGCGGTTCGGCTGCGGCCTGACGAGTGCGCGGCGCGTCGCCGGGGGCCGGTGTCGTGACGTCCGCGGCTCTGACGTCAATCGGCGCGGCGTCTCGCGGTCCGTCCGGCGTCGCGAGTCCTTCGGTACGCGCCCAGTCGCGAAAGGCTTCCGGCCACACGGTCACGAGCCCGCGATCGGTCGCGTGATGCCAGGTGCAGTCGGGAACGTCGACGCCGGCCGGCATCCATTCACTCACGCGCGTCGGGCAGGCGTCGGTCGCGCGCATGCCGGACATCGCGCACAGCTCGACGCGGTGGACGTCCGGCGTCGGCGCGAGAATCGGCCGCGTGTCGCCGACCGGCAGCGCGCCTTCGACGCGCTCGACGGCGGCCAGCATCACGGCGTGAAAGATGGGACCCGCGCCGGTGACGCCCGACGAGCCGCGCAGCGGCGTGCGGTCGAAGTTGCCGACCCAGACGCCGACCGTCACGTCAGGCGTATAGCCGACGACCCAGTTGTCGAAGTAGGACTGCGACGTGCCCGTCTTTGCCGCAACGGGAAACGGAAAATCGAGGCTGCCGCCGCGGCCGAAGATGTAGGCGCGCGCATCGGCGTCCGACAGGATGTCGGTCAGCCAGAACGCCGTCCGCGCGGAGATGACACGCTCGGCATCGGCGGCCGGA
>CALFMR010000126.1 GCA_937880585.1 uncultured Acidobacteriota bacterium | reverse complement strand
CTGCTCGACGAGATCGAGAAGGCGCACCCGGACCTGTTCAACATCCTGCTGCAGGTCTTCGAGGACGGACACCTGACCGACGGCCTGGGCAATCGCGTCAACTTCAAGAACACGATTGTCATCATGACGTCGAACATCGGCGCGCGCTTCATCCAGAAGAAGGCGTCGCTCGGGTTCCAGTCCGCCGACGCGCGCGACGTGCAGAAGTCGGTCACCGACATGGTGCTCGGCGAGGTGCGCCGCACGTTCAATCCGGAGTTCATCAACCGCGTCGACGAGATCATCGTGTTCGATCCGCTGTCGGACGATGACCTGCGGCGGATCACGAACCTGCTCATCGCGAACCTCAACGCGCATCTGGCCGACCGCCAGCTCCGCATCGAGGTGCTTCCGGAGGTCGTCGACTGGATCATCGACGCGACCTGCCGGGATCGGTCCTACGGCGCGCGGCCGCTGCGCCGCGCGATCCAGCGCTACATCGAGGACCCGCTGTCCGAAGAGCTCATCCGCGGACAACTGCGGTCAGGGTTGGTCGAAATCTACATGGATCACGGGACCCTGGCGTGGCGATCGGGCCAGGACGAGCCCGGCCGGCGCCTGGCGGTCACCGTCTAAGCCTCGGGATGAACGGGCACGGCTGGCGTCGCCCGTGGCCCGGTGTGTGCGCCGGGACGCCTGGAAGGAACATGCTACAGATGCGACGTTTCTCCGCCGCGGCCGCCGTGGCGATTGCGCTCGGCTGGCCCGGCCCCGCGGGGGCGCAGACGCCCGCCGCGCCGGCTGCGACCCCTCCGGCGCCCGCCGCCACCGCCGAGGCCCCGGCGTCGATCCAGTCGCCGGCCCAGATTGACGCCCAGACGCCAATCCCGCCGTGTCCCGCCCCCGCCAAGCAGCCGCCGGCCAACTCGCCGCCGCTCATCGCGTGCATGCAGGTCTACGCGCACCCGAACAACGAGACGCTCGTCGACGGCGCGACGTACGCGTACTGGATCAAGACGCCCCGGACGCTGCCGTCGCAGGACAAGTGGGTGCCTTACGACGAGAAGTCGATCGAGGCGGACTTCTGGAACCTCTGGCGGACGAACTTTCTCGAGAACCTCTGGGTCCAGGTCATCGACGAGCCCTACGCCAACGGCGTCGACGGCAAGCACATCGTCTTTCACATCGAGGAGCGGTCGCGCGTCAAGGCGGTCGACTACGTGCCGGTCGGCGGCAAGGATGCCAAGCTTCAGGTCGACGCGTCGAAGATCGACAGCGAGCTGCGTGACAAGGGCATCGAGGTGCGGCTCGACTCGTTCGTCGACGAGGCGACCATCCGCAAGGTTGTGGGCGTCATCCGCGACCTCTATTCGCAGAAGGGCTACAGCGACGCGACGGTCGAGCCCGAGCGCCGTGCGGTCGCCGGCGGGCCGAAGCTCATCGACCTGCGCTTCAACATCAATCAAGGCCCGAAGGTGGAGATCAAGGAGATCGCCTTCGACGGCAACAAGGCGTTCGACGACGGGAAGCTGCGCGATCAGATGAAAGACAACAAGCAGCACTCCTGGGCGTCGGTGCTCTCCGACGACGGCATCTACCACGAGGACAAGTTCCCGGACGACGCCGAGCGCATCTCGGACTTCTACAAGGATCACGGCTACGCGGCCGTACAGGTCGGGTCGCCGCAGCTCGAGAACATCTCGACGGACAAGGACGGCAAGACGCGCTGGATCCGGCTGCGGATTCCCGTCGACGAGGGCGAGAAGTACACCGTCGGCTCGTTCAAGATCGCGGGCGAGACGAAGCTGAACAAGGATGCCCTGCGCGGGCTCTTCAAGATCAAGGAAGGCGACACCTTCAGCCTCGAGAAGCTGCGCAAGGGTTTCGAGAAGGCGAAGGAGGCGTACGGCACGTTCGGGTTCTGGCAGTGGCAGCCCGAGCCGGAGCTCATTCCGCGCGGCATCGACATGGCGACCGGCAAGCCCATCGGTCCGGGCAAGCCGCCGCCCATCATGGACATCACGATCCGCATGAACGAAGGCAAGCAGTTCTACGTGAACCGCATCACCTTCGTCGGCAACAGCACGACCTACGACTCGGTCGTCCGCCGCGAGATGCGTGTGGCCGAAGGGGCGGTGTTCAACGCCGAGGCGCTCAAGGACAGCGTCAAGCGGCTGAACCAGCTCGGCTACTTCAAGCCGATCGAGGCCAACGGCGACGCCATGCAGGTGACGCCGACGGCCGACGCGGACAACAAGGTCGACATCAAGCTGAAGCTGCAGGAGCAGAACCGGAACCAGCTCGCCTTCGGCGCCGGGGTCTCGCAGTACGAGGGCTTCTTCGGCCAGTTGTCGTTCCAGACGGCCAACTTCCTCGGCCGCGGCGAGACCGTGGGCATGTCGCTGCAGAAGGGATCGCAGGCGCGGCAGTACCAGGTGTCGTTCACCGAGCCGTACATGTTCGAGCGCCCGATCACGCTGGGCGTGGACCTGCACAGCACGTCGTTCATCTATCCGCTGCAGTTCACGCAGGAGTCGACGGGCGGCAATCTCGTGCTCGGCCTGCCGGTCAGCAACTTCACGCGCTTCTTCACGGGCTACAGCTATGAGGAGATTCGCGTCTCGGACATCAACGCGGCCTATCTGACGAACCAGGTGCTGTCGTCCAGTCCGTATCTGGCCGACGCGCTGCTCATCTCGCAGGGCGGCCGGCGGCGCGTGGGCAAGATCTCACCGAGCCTGGTCTACAACACCGTCAACCAGCCGATCTTCCCGACCAACGGCACGCGCTACACGGCCGGGTTCGACTTCGCCAACACGCACTTCGGCGGCAACACGGATTACGTGCAGTCCGAGCTCGAAGGCATCTGGTACTTCCCGTTCACGACACGCACCTCGCTGGGGCTCCGCGCGCAGGTCGAGTACATCCGGCCGTACGGGACGACGTCGACCCTGCCCATCTTCGAGAAGCTGTTCCTCGGCGGCGAGTACAGCGTCCGCGGTTTCGACATCCGCACGATCTCGCCGCGCGACCCGCAGTCGGGCGTGCTCGTCGGCGGCAACAAGGAGATGACCTTCAACGCGGAGTACTACATCAACATCGTGCCGCAGGCGCGGCTCGTGTTGTTCTACGACGCGGGGCAGGTCCGCGACATCGGGCAGAGCTTCGGCTGGAAGGAACCGGTCATCGGCGTGACGGTGCCGAGCGTCCCGTTCCTCCTGAGCCCGTACGTGCAGCAGAACATGCTCATCGAGCCCGACGCCATTCACCCGGTCACGATCGGCGAGACGAGCTCCTTCAAGACGTCGACGGGACTCGAAGTGCGTTTCTTCCTGCCGGTGCTCAACATCCCGTTCCGACTCATCGCGGCCTACAATCCGCAGCGGTTCGGTGTGCTGAACAACAACCTCGTGCAGACGCCGCGCTTTACGTTCCGATTCGCGGTCGGCACGACGTTCTGATCCATCGGTTCGCGGGGCTTCGTCGTCCCGCTCGTCTCATCGAAGTCGTTCCGGCGGGGCGGAGCGCGCGCCGCCGGGACGTGGTCCTCGAGGGACGCGCGTCCCGGTCGTGTCGTGCGTCGACGCCAAGCCGTGCCGATGGCCGCCGGCGCGGTGTGCCTTAGCGTGCGTTTCAAAACTCTCGCGACGGGTGGCGGCGCACGGGGCCGCCCCAGGGCGCGCGCAAGCCCAGTCCCGTTGCACGTGGTCTGAGGCGAGCCCGGCCTGGGGCTGTCCGGCGACAGCCCCGTCGCCGCCAGTGTTGAAACGGTCTTTTAGAAGTGGACGATGTTGATGACGAAGGTGAGCGGGTCCGTGATCTGGCCGTTCGGATCGGCGATTCTGGCGCAGGCCAGGCCAGTCGTCGTGGCCGACGCCGTGAGCACGGCGCCCGCGTGCGCGGCGTCGTTGGCCAGGTTGATCTGGCAGGCCGTGCCGTCCCAGGCGCCGAGCGCCAGGCTGACGACGGCGTTGCCGTCCGGATCGGGATCGAGCGAGGCGAGCGTCGCGGTCACGCTGCCGATGTCGGTGACGGCGAAGGTGTAGGTCTGCGCGCCGTTGGTCTGGAGCGTGCCGGTGAATGGCGGCTCGGTGACCGGATCGGGTGTTGGGGTGGTTGGCGGGGTGGACGAGCTGTTGTCGCAGCCGGCGGCGAACGCGGCGACGACGGCCAGGCACAGGAGCCGTGCGAGAAACGGACGTGGCATGCCTACTCCTCGAAAGTGCCGCCAGGAACAGCAACGTTCGTGCCGGCAGTCATCAGTCTACCCGGCAATCCGCGCGCCGTGTGCGGCTTTCCGCGCCGACCGCTCGTGTCACCGCGCGTATCGACGGCGGCCACGGCCGGTGACACTCGCTCCGGACGGGTCTCCGTTCAGACGCCGGACGGCGCGAACGGGTCGGACCGGGCGGGCAGACCAGCGGGCGCGGCGGGCCGTCAATACTCCCATCGCGCGCCGCACCCGGCCGCGGTGGTGTTTGGTAGGATGTAGTGCTCCGTGTCGGGGCAATGGGCGGCCTGGCGGCCGCTGAACGATTTTCAGTCAAGGTGCCAACAGGGATGAAGCGCAGGATGAGCGCGAGTGCCCTGGGTGCCCTCGTGGTGGGCCCTTCGGCTGCCGCTGCCGCGGCACCGCAGGCGTCTGCCGCC
>CALFMR010000125.1 GCA_937880585.1 uncultured Acidobacteriota bacterium | reverse complement strand
GGTCGGCGCGGGCTTCGCGGTCGCTATCCCGGTCGTCGTCTATCTGCTCTGCCTGTGGATCCTGCACTACCGCCCGGCCTACCGCCGCACGCGCTGGCTCGGCCCGGCCGCCGCGCCGTTTCTCCTGCTGATGCCCTTCACGAGCCAGCCGGTGCTGGGCATCGGCCTCATCGTCGCGGCGATCGTGGCGATCAAGATCGCGCTGCCGAAATCCGTTCCCTGGGCCTGAAGGCCCAGGGCTCCACAGCGAGCAATGCGGACTCACTCCGTGGGGCCCCGGGCCTTCAGGCCCGGGGAGAACGAGGCGCGCCGGAACCCCACTTCTGGCTTCTGGCGTCGAACTTCTCACTTGCTCAGCGCGGCGGGCCAAGAATTGGCTTCATGATCGCGACGCGGATGCGATAGCCGGCCTGGTTCGGATGAATGCGATCGGCCACCCAGATGTCTTCGCGCGGCTGGCCGTCGGGCGTCAGCATCGCGTCCCAAAGATCGATGTACAGGAGCTTCGGCTGCGTTGCGATGTAGCGCTTCACGAGGTCGTTGGCGATCTTCCGTCGGGGCGCCTGTTCCCAGCGGCCCGGACTCGGCGTGATGCTAGTGAACGCGATGGGCACGTCGGGCATCGCGGCGCGGACGATGGCGACGAACGCCTTGAAGTCGGCGAGGATCGTCTCGGCGCTCTTGCCGTTGTTCACGTCGTTGCCGCCGGTGTGCAGCACGATGAGCCGCGGCTTGTAGGGCAACACGAGACGATCGGCGTAGTGCACGAGATCGGACGTCTCGAACGAGTCGATCCCGCGATTGACGACGGTGTAGCCCGGCAGATCTTCGTGCAGCGTCTTCCAGCGATAGAACTGAGAGTCGCCGGCGAGCAGAATAGCGCCGCGCGGCTCGGGCTTGGCCGCGTCGGCGACTTCATACGCGTGGACGGCCGCTTCGAAGCGCTGCGAACGCGGCACGGCGGGCGCCTGCGCCGACGCGCTCGGCGCCGTGACGAGCGCCAGTCCCAGGACACCGATCGCCGCGACGATGAGGCGACCAGACGACGGACGAACCTCGACTTGCGGACACACGGCCATCACGACATCTCCTGATTCGCGCCGCGTCGGCGCGGACATGTGGTCTGGTGGACGGACAGGAAGCTCGGCGCATTATGCGACATCTGCCGGACGGCCGCGCGCCGTTCGTGCGGTGACCGGCGAACGGGCATATCCTTTCCGTATCGAGGTGCACCATGACGAAGACGGGGCCGTGGATCGTGGCAATGGCACTGGCGGGAACGGCGTGGTTGGGCGCGCAAGGCGCACCGCCCACACAAACGCCCGCGGCACCTGGCGGTCGCGCGATGCGTCCGCCGAAGCCGGAGACGGTCACGAACCCCGACGGCCACATCGTCCAGTCGGAGGTGCAGAAGCTGCGCGTCGAGGTCGTCGCGCGCGGCCTCGAGACGCCGTGGGGTCTCGCCTTTCTGCCTGACGGCCGTCTGCTCGTCACCGAGCGCCCCGGCCGCCTGCGCATCGTCGATCACGGGAAGCTGTCGGATCCGGTCGTCGGCCTGCCCAAGGTCGAACAGGTGCAGGACGGCGGGCTCATGGACGTCGAGGTCCATCCGAAGTACGCCGAGAACGGCTGGATCTACCTGTCCTACGCGGAGCCCGGCCCGAACAACACGTCGCTCACCGAGCGTGCGGACAACAACACCGGCATGACCGCCATCATCCGCGGCAAGATCGATGCGACGAACCACTGGGTCGATCAGCAGTTCATCTTCCACGCGGCGCCGGAGTTCTACACGACGACGCACATCCATTACGGATCGCGATTCGTCTTCGACAAGCAGGATCACCTGTTCTTCAGCCTCGGCGAACACGGCGCGCCGGAGAACGCGCAGGATCTCTCGAAGCCCACCGGCAAGATCCATCGCGTGAACGACGACGGCTCGATCCCCAAGGACAATCCGTTCGTGAATCATCCAGGCGCGGTGCCGTCGATCTGGTCGTACGGCCATCGCAATCCGCAGGGCCTTGCGTTCGATCCGGTCACCGGCGAGCTCTGGGAGACCGAGCACGGACCGAACGGCGGCGACGAGCTGAACATCATCAAGCCAGGCCACAACTACGGATGGGCCGTCGTCTCGAACGGCCGGCAGCCGGGTGTGACCGAGACGTCGCGCGCGGGCATGGACTCACCCATCGTCTTCTGGACGCCGAGCATCGCGCCGGCGGGCATCGCCTTCGCGACGAGCGATCGCTATCCGAAATGGAAGCATCAGCTCTTCGTCACGGCGCTCGGCGGACAGGTGCTGCGGCGGATCGTGATCGATCACGATCGCGTCACGCACCAGGAGGTCGTCTTCGACAACCTCGGCCGCGTGCGCGACATCATCGTCGGGCCGGACGGGTTGTTCTACGTCGCGACCGCGCTGCCCGGTCAGCGGCTGTCGGACACGACTGAGGGATTCATCCTGCGGTTGGTGCCGATCTCGTAGGGTTCTCCCCGGGTCTGAAGACCCGGGGCTCCACGGGCAGACCGGAACGACGTCGATCTCCGAATGGAGCCCTGGGCCTTCAGGCCCAGGGGGAACCCGAAACCCGCACTCGCCTATCGCCGCTCGGGCGGCACCGACAAGGCCGCGACTTCGGCGACGCCAGCCCTGACTTCGGGCAGGATGCCGAGCCGCACGTAGATCGGGCGGATCGCCTGACGGATGCCGGGCAAGGCGCGCGCGAAGACCGCCGCACCCGCCAGGCAGCAGATGCCGCCGATGAGCAGCGTGTGTGGCGCGCCGATCTTCTCCGACAGCCAGCCGGCGATGAGGCTACCGAAGGGCGCCGTGCCGAGAAACGCCATCATGTAGAAGCTCATCACGCGCCCGCGCTTCTCGTCGTCCACGATGGTCTGGATGACCGTGTTGCTCGACGCCATCTGCACCATGAAGCCGAAGCCGGTGATGACCAGGCACGGCAGCGCCAGCCAGAACACGGACGCGAACGAGAACAGGATGAGACCGCCGCCGAAGATGCTCGTCGCGATCGGAATGATCCGGCTGAGCCCGCGCACCGAGCGCCGCGAGGCGAGCCACAACGCACCGACGAGTGCGCCGCACCCGGCCGCCGTCATCAGAAATCCGAGGGTGTGCGGACCACCGTGGAACACGTCGGTCGCGAAGACCGGCATGAGCACCGAGTACGGCACGCCGACCAGGCTCACGACCGCGAGCAGCAGGATGATGGAACGAATCGGTCCGAAGCCGAACGCGTAGCGGAGGCCTTCGGCCAGTTGCGCCCGCGCGCTGCCACGGCCGACGGCCGGCGCGGCCGATCGGACGTCACGCATCCGGAGGAGCGCGATGATGACGGCGACGTAGCTGATCCCGTCGAACAGGAAACACCAGCCTTCGCTCGATGCCGCGATGACGAAGCCGGCAATCGTCGGCCCGATGAGCCGCGCCGCGTTGACCATCGACGAGTTCAGCGCGATGGCGTTGCCGAGATCCTCGCGCCGCTCGATCATCGTGATGAGAAACGCCTGGCGCGTGGGCATGTCGAACGCGTTGACCATCCCCTGCACGACGCTGAGCGCGATGATCCAGCCGACCGTGATGTGGCCGCTCAGCGTGAGCGCCGCGAGCGCGAACGACTGCAGCATCGACACGGTCTGCGTCGCGACGAGCAGCCGGTGCCGGTCGTGGCGGTCGACGAACACGCCGGCCACGGGTCCGAGCAGGAACGCCGGGAACTGACCGGCAAAGCCGACGACGCCGAGGAGCAGGGCCGATCCGGTGAGGCGGTAGACGAGCCAGTTGGTGGCCGTGGTCGTGATCCACGTCCCCAGAAGCGAAATGACTTGTCCGCCGAAGAAGAGGCGATAGTTGCGATAGGCGAGCGCACGCAGCACGAACGCGAGGCTGCCGCCGCGATCCGACGACACGTTGCCTCGATTCTACCCGGCCTGCCGCGCGCCGCGCCCGTGCCCGCGCGGCGACGCGGGGCGCAGCGACTCGAGGTAGCGCACCATCTGCGCCTGACCCGACGCAAGCAGGCGCGCATCCTGCACGCCCTTCGCGAGCGAGACGTACCCTTCGTACAGCGCGACGAAGTACGTCGCCGCGTCGTCGGGAGACACGTCACTGCGGACGAAGCCGCGACGCCGGCCGCGCGCGAGCGCGTCGGCGATCCCGCGAATCCAGGCGTCCAGCAGTCGGGCGATCCGCTCGCGGAACGCACCGTTCACCGGCGACATCTCCTGCGCCAGGTTGTTGACCGGACACCCGCACCGGATGGCGTCGGGATCGAGCGGGCTGTTCCGGACGATGGCGATGAGCGCCTGGATCGGATCGTCGGCCTCGGCGAGCGGCCGAAGCCACTTCTCGCGCGTGAGATCGGCGAGGACCTCGTCGACGATGGCGTAGCCGAGCGCGTCCTTGCCGGCGAAATGGTGGTAGAGCGCGCCCTTGGTGACGCCGGCCTCGGCCAGGATCGCGTCGAGGTCGGTGGCCTGGAATCCGGCCTCGTGAATGCGCCGGGCCGCCGCCTGGAGCAGCGCGCCGCGCGTGCGCGACGGATCGCGGGGGGCCCGTGTCCTGGGCCGCGCGGCCGGCGGTCGCCTGAACATACTGATTAGTATGTCGCAGGCCTCCGGCAAGTCAAAATCGCGGGTGTGAGCGGGGCGGATGAGGCGTAGACGACGGCGATCAGCCGGCCGATGGCGGCGGGACGGGCCCAGTGCCGTCGCGGAATCCGTCGATCGCCGTGAACACATCGGCGCTCACGTCGTCGACGCCGCGGCTGCCGTCGACCGTGACGACGAGGCCGCGCGCCTGATAGTGGCCGATGACGGGTTCGGACGCCTGGCGGTACTGCAGCAGGCGGCGCGCGATCGTGACGTCGTTGTCGTCGGGCCGCGTGATGAGGACGCCGCCGCAGCGCGAGCACAGTTCCAGCTCAGAGCCGTACGCCGTGCCGCCGGTGTAGAGCGTCTTGCAGCCCGCGCAGATCCGGCGCGAGCTCAGCCGGCGCGCGACTTCCGCTTCCGGCACGGCGAGCACGAGCGCCATCAGCGGACACCCGTCGATCATCGCGTCGAGCGCGTCGGCCTGCACGACCGTGCGGGGAAAGCCGTCGAGGATGAAACCTGACGTCACATCGGGCGCCGCGAGGCGCTCGCGCACGAGATCGATCATCAAGTCGTCGCCGACGAGATCGCCGGCCGCCATGATGGCCTCGACCTGCCGGCCGAGCGGCGACTTGGCTTTCACGGCCGCGCGCAGGATGTCGCCCGTGGAAATGGCGGGCACGCCATAGCGCGCCGAAATGCGCGCCGCCTGCGTCCCCTTGCCCGAGCCCGGGGGCCCAATCAACACCAGATTGACGTCACGCATGTCGGATCCGAAGTACCCGCGCGGCCGATCCGCGCGTTCCGCATGCTATCAGGCTGTCGCGTCCTATCCTGCCGGCGCCGGCGGCACCGGCGGCACGTCGGCGGGCGCGGCGAGCGAGGGCGCCGGAGTCGCGGGCGGCACCGGATAGCCGAGCGCGCGACGCAGTGCGATCTGCTGCTGGCGCAGCACGTCGGCCACCGTCGGATCCGTGCGCGCGATGGCTGTCGTCACCTGGTCGCGCGTCTGCTGGATCTCGGCGAGCGCGTCGCGAACATCGGGCGCGGTCGCCTGCGCCATCTCCTGCTGCACGCGATCGAAGAACGCGGACGAGAGCGTCGACGCCTCGCCGAAGTTGCGAACGGCAATCGCGTCGCTGAGGCGAAGCTGCTGGCCGAGCACCTCGCCGAGGCGGACGCGCGCCTGGGCATCGGCCAGTTGCGGCCGCAGCGCGTCGAGCGTGGCCTCGGCCTCGACGGCGCGCCGATGTTCCGGCCAGAAGCCCCCGATGTAGGCCAGCCCTGCCAGCACGATCACTGCGACCGCCACGACGCGCTTCATGCCCGCCTCCTTCACCGCCGGCCGGACGCACGGCCGCATGCGCCGGATGTCCGCCTGTTCGCGTGACGCGCATTCTACCCGACGCCGCGCCATGAGGGCCGCGTCCAGGCTCCCGCTGGAGACTTCCCTCCCGCACCCGTATAGTCGTGCCATGCTGCGACCTCTCACGCTCGCTGGCGTCGTCTGGCTCGCCGTGGCGCTCGCGCCGTCACAGGCGATGGCGCAAGCCGCGCCCGTCTACGTGCAATTCGAGCCCTTCACCGTCAAGGGCGCGCTGTACCGCCCGGCCCCCGGCCGCGAGCGCGACGTCGCCGTCCTCCTCATCCACCGCGTGAACAACTACCTCGGCCACATCGCGGCATCCGAGTTGGCGCAGCGCGGGTTTCTCGTGCTCGCGATGAACTCGCGGTTCGACAACGACGAGGCGTCGGTCGTCTGGCAGACGCTCGCCCAGGACGTCGAGACCGGCGTCAACTACCTCCGGCAGCAGCGCGGCATTCGGCGAGTCGTCCTGTTCGGACACAGCGGCGGCGCGGCGACGCTGAGTTTCTACCAGGCGGTCGCTGAGCACGGCACCGCGTACTGCGACACGCCGCAGAAGCTCTCGCGGTGCGGCCCCGACCTCGCGCACCTGCCGAAGGCGGACGGTCTCATCCTCGTCGACTCGTCGCTCGGCAATCCCGTCGGTCTGCTGCGCAGTCTCAACCCCGCGGTGACGAAGGAAGGCGATCCAGCGTCGATCGATCCGTCGCTCGATCCGTTCAATCCAGCGAACGGCTTCAACGCGTCCGGGACGTCGACGTACTCAGACGCCTTCCGTGAGCGGTACGCCGCCGCGCAATCGGCGCGCATGAACCGCCTGCTGTCGATGGCCATCGCCGGCGCGGAAAGCATTCTTTCGTCGCGCACGCCGTTTCCCGACGACAACGTCTTCCTCATCGTGCGTGCCGGCGGCGCGGCATTGCCCGATCCTTCCGCGCGCCGGACGACCCGTCCGCAGAAGCTCCTGAAGAACGACGGCTCGATCGCGACCGAGATCGTGCAGTCGGTCGCTCCACCCTCCGCGCCCAATCCCGCGCTGAACGCGCAGTTCCAGGGCGGCGCGCGCCTGCTCACGCTGAAGTCGTTTCTCAGCGCGAACGCCATCCGCTCGACCAACTCGGCGACGGGCATCGACTGGTGTTCGTCGAACGCGTCGACGATGTGCGCGGTCGGACAGATCAGCGTGCCACTGCTCGTCTCGGCCATGGGCGCGAGCGGCGGATTGCGCGATGGGGAGGCCTTGTACGACGCGGCGGCGAGTCGCGACAAGGACTTCGTCGTCGCCGAAGGGGCCACGCACAACATCGTGCCGTGCCTCGAGTGCGAGACGCATCCCGGCCAGTACGACCGCGCCACGCGCAACTTCTTCGACTACGTCGCGCGCTGGATCAACGCGCGATTCTGACGTCCACCGGCGTCTCGCGTCCCGCATCCGCTCGATGATCTGGCGCGCGCGCGTGAAATTTGGATGACAGTCCCGCATTCGTGTCGGAAGATGACGCATGCTCGAGCTGGCCAATGCCTGGGCCGCGTCGCGTCCGGCCTACATCGTCCTGCTGTTCGTCCTGTTCATCGTGCCGCGGTTGCTGCAGCGCTTTCGTGTGCCGACGGCGATCACGGCGCTGGCCTTCGGCGCGGCCGCCGGCATGGGCCTCGGCTGGTTTCGCGAGGACAACACCGTCGATCTCTTGTCGACGCTCGGGGTCGTGGCGCTCTTCGTGTTCGCCGGGCTCGACGTGGACCTGGTCGAGCTCCGGCGCGAACGGCGGCCGCTCGTCGAGCACGTCGCGGTGAGCGTCGCCTCGCTCGCGGCGATCTCCTGCGCGAGCGTGTGGCTGTGGCACCAGGCCCCGCGCGTCAGCGTGCTCGTCGCGCTCGCGCTGATGACGCCGTCGACCGGCTTCATTCTGGATTCGATCGACAGTTGGGGCCTCAGCGATCGCGAGCGCTTCCGCGTACGGTCCAAGGCCATCGCCACCGAGCTCGTCGCGCTCCTCGTGCTGCTCGTTACCCTGCAGTCGACGAGCCTCACGCGCCTCGGCCTGTCGACGGCCGCGCTCGTGGCCATGGTCGTGCTGCTGCCGATCGTGTTCCGGTGGTTCGCCTCGGCCGTCATTCCCTACGCGCCGAAATCGGAGTTCGGCTTCGTCATGCTCGTCGCGGTCGTCTGTTCGGTCATCACGCGAAGCCTTGGCGTCTACTATCTCGTCGGCGCGTTCGTGGTCGGCATGGCGGCGCGGCGGCTGCGCGATACGATCCCGGCGTTGACCTCGGAACGGCTGCTGGGATCGGTCGAGTCGTTCGCCTCGCTCTTCGTGCCGTTCTATTTCTTTCACGCCGGCCTCGAGCTGACGCCGGAGCATTTCAGCCTCGCCGCGCTGGCGACCGGCGCCGTGTTCCTGCTCGGCGCCATCCCGCTGCGTCTCGGCCTGATCATCGCGCACGGCGCCGTGCGGCGCGAGCCGGCCGCGACCAGCCTGCGCGTCGCCATCCCGTTGATGCCGACGACGGTCTTCACGCTCGTCCTGGCCACGATCCTGCGCGACAGCCTGCACGCGCCGCCGTACATCTTTGGCGGCCTCGTCGTCTACACGCTCGTCAACACGATGATCCCCGGCTTCGCGATGCCGAAGACGACGCCGTCGTTCGACGACGAGCTGCTGCTCGGCGACGTGGCGTCGTTCACCGACGCGCGCAACTACGGCGACGCGCCGCCGGCGTAGGCGCGCGAAGACGCGAAGGACCGGACGGAGGCCTCACGCGAAGGCGCGAAGGCGCGAAGGACCGGACAGAGGCTTCACGCGAAGGCGCGAAGAGCGCGAAGGAACACACGTGTGTACGGAGCCCTGGGCCTTCAGGCCCAGGGGAACCCGGAACGACATGTCGCAACTGTCTCGGCGGTCAAGCGGTCAGGCGGCCCCCCGTGCCCGCCCGGCCAGACGCGACAGCGCGAAAGAACAGACGACGCAGGTTCTCGGCACGAGTGACGGCTTGCAACGCACACTTGGTTGTCGGTAATCTAGGCATCACGTTGTCGACCGTTTAGGCATTGGCCGCCGGCGCGGTCCGTCATGCGCCTGGAGTCGTCCGTCATGGGCAAACCGTCCGATCTCATTCAAGGCACGCTCGATCTGCTGATCCTCCGCACGCTGGCCCTCGAACCCTGCCACGGCTGGGCCATCGCCAAGCGCATCCAGCAGGTGAGCGGTGACGTCCTACAGGTCACGCAAGGCTCGCTCTACCCCGCGCTGCACCGGCTCGAGCAACAGGGCTGGCTGAAGGCGCGTTGGGAGACGAGCGCGCAAGGCCGCGACCAGAAGGTCTACGCGCTCACGGCTGCCGGCCGGAAGCAGATGGCGCGCGAGCTCGAGAGCTGGGAGCGGCTGTCGGCGGCCATCGGTCTGGTCGTCCGCGAAGCCTGAGAGGCGAAGACGCCATGCAGCGATGGCTCGATCGGATGCGGCTCCGACTGCGTTCGCTCTTCCGTGGCGCGGCCGTCGACCGCGACCTGCGGCGTGAGCTCGACGCGCACGTCCAAGCGTCGATCGACGAGCGGGTGGCCGCCGGCATGACGCCAGACGACGCGCGCCGAGCGGCGCTGTGGACGTTCGGCAACGTCGCGGGCATCCAGGAGGCCTGCCGCGACGCGCGCGGCGTGCATCTCCTCGACGACTTCGCGCGCGACGTCGGGTATGGCATCCGCGCCCTGCGACGCGAACCCGCGTTCGCGCTCGTCGCGATCCTCACGCTCGCGCTCGGCATCGGCGCCAACACCGCGATCTTCTCCGTCGTTGACGCCGTGATGCTGCGGCCGCTGCCCGTCGATCATCCAGAACGGCTCGTGCTGTTCAGCGAGGACACCAGCACCGGCACGATCACCGGCACACTGCCGAATGGCCCCTGGTCACTCTTCTCGACCGAGACCTACGACGCGTTGCGTGGCGCGAACCTGCCCTTCCAGGACGTCGCGGCGTTCGCGGGCGGTGGAAGCGACGTCACCGTGCGCATCCTCGATCGAGACGGTACGCCAGCGGCCGACGAATCGCATCTCGGCGCCCACCTGGTCTCCGGCAATTACTTCGACGTCATGGGCGTGCACGCCGCTTTGGGGCGCACGTTGAAGGCGGATGACGATCGTCCGGGTGCTGCGGCCGTGGCCGTCATCAGCGACCGATACTGGCACCAACTCTTCCGTGCGGACCCGAACGTCGTCGGCCGCGTCGTTCGCCTCAACCAGGTCGCGTTCACCATCGTCGGCGTCACACCCGCGCCGTTCTTCGGCGAGCGCGTGGCCAGTGCGCCGGCGTTCTGGGTGCCGCTCGTCTGGCAGCCGGACATCCAGGAAAGCGAGTCGGCACTGACACGTCCGGACGACTACTGGCTGAGCCTCATCGGGCGACTTGAGCCCGGACGAACGGAACGCGCGGCTGAATCAGCGGCCAACGTCGCGCTACGTCAGTTCCTCACCGCAAGGGCCGGGACAGCAATCGACGCGTCGACACGCGATCGCATTGCGGGCATCCGGATCGACATGGCCAGTGGCGCGCGCGGGATCTCCGTCATCCGCGAGCAGGCTGCCAAGCCGTTGACACTGCTCCTCGCCGCCGCCGGCCTCGTGCTGCTTATCGCCTGCTCGAACGTCGCCACGCTGCTGCTCTGTCGCGCGACGGCGCGTGGGACGGAGGTCGCCGTGCGGCGGGCCCTCGGCGCGGGCCGAGGGCGGCTCGTACGCCAGTGGCTGACGGAAAGCGCCATCCTGGCGTTCCTCGGCGCGACGCTCGGAGTGCTCGTCGCGAACTGGACCGCGCCGTTCCTCCTGTCCTTTTTCTCCGGCGGCCCAGTGCATGCCGCGCTCAACGGCCCCGTCCTGCTGTTCTCGACGACGACGGCGCTCGTGGCGACGCTGATGTTCGGACTGGCGCCGGCACTGCAGGCTGGCCGCACAGACGCGCTGGCGGTGCTTCGCTCGAGCGGACGCGGTCCCCGACAGCGGCGTCGCGTCCTCGGCGTGACCGAGCCGTTCGTCGTCGTGCAGCTCGCACTCTCCCTCGTGCTCGCGATCGGTGCCACGCTGTGCGCGCGCAGCCTGTTCAATCTGGAACGCACGCCGTACGGCTTCGATCAGGACATCCTGCTGGCGAAGATCGACCCGAAGCCCGGCGGATACACCGTGGAGAGCGCCGGCGCGTTGTATCGCCGCGTGTACGACGCGGTGGCGGCGCTGCCGGGCGTCGAAAGCGTGACGTTCGCACGGTACAGTCCGTTCGGCGGTTATCGAAGTTCCTTCGGTGACGCGATGGTGGAAGGCTACACGCCGCCACCGGGCGAGGACTTGCGGCTCGAAGCCGTCGAAGTCGGCCCGAACTATCCGCAGACCCTCGGCATGCCGCTCATCGCCGGTCGCGCGCTCGCCTTCACTGACACGATGGGAGCCGCGCCTGTCGCGATGGTGAACGAGGCGTTCGCTCGACGATTCTTTCCCACGTCGAATGCCGTCGGCCATCAGATCCGGCTCAACACCCCCTACGAGATCGTCGGCGTCGTGAGCGACGCGCAGTTCCATGACGCGCGCGACGCGATGATCCCGTTCGTCTTCGTGCCGATGCTCCAGGAGACGAGCCAGCGCGCGCTCGACTGCGAGGTCGACGTGCGTACGCGAGGCGACGCGGCGACGTTTGCGCAGGCGGTGCGGCAGGCGATCGAAGGCATCGACAGCCGGATCGTCGTTCGGCGGACGCGCACGCTGCGCGCGCAAGTGCTCGCCTCGTTCGGCCCCGAGCGTCTGGCGGCCGGATTCGCTGGCGCATTCGCGCTGCTTGCGTTGCTCCTTGCCGCGGTCGGCCTCTACGGCGTCGTCGCACACGGCGTGGCGCGACGTACGAATGAAATCGGCATCCGCGTCGCCCTCGGCGCCTCGCGCACCGAGGTGCTCTGGCTCATCGTGCGCGAGACGGTCGCGCGACTGTGCATCGGCGTGGCCGTCGGCGGCGCGGGCGCGGTGGCCGCATCGCAATTGCTGGCGAGCCAGCTCTTCGGCATCACGACGATCGATCCGATCTCGTATGCACTGGCGGCCGCCGGACTCGCGATCGTCGCCGTCGCCACGAGCCTCATCCCGGCCTCACGTGCCCTCCGCGTCGACCCGGTCACGGCGCTGCGCGCGGAGTGACGAGGGTGCTGCCTCGCTCATGCGAAGACGCGAATGAGGCGGGGGGCACGGAGCTCTCCGGCACTTGATCGACGGTCGATCGGTTGCGAGCCGGCAATGACGTGCCAGGATCACGGCACGGCAAGCATCACTCTGTCCCAGCTTCTGAAGCTGCCGGCCGGGCGCTGGCGGTCGCCCTTTCACGCGACGGCTATCGCGTCGGCGTCGTCGCGCGGCGGACCGAACTGCTGACGCCGCTCCAAGCGAAGCTGACGGGGCCCTGCGTCCTCAAGACGATCGATGTGTCCCAGCCCGAGCTGGCCATGCCGCTCGTACGAGAGCTCCTCGATGAACTGCGCGACGTGGAACTCTTCATCGTCAGCGCGGGAACGGGCTTCGAGAATGCGATGCTCGCGTGGGAACCTGAGAGAGACGCGATTGCCGTAAGGCGCGCACGTTCAACGAGTGGGCGGCCGCGGACGCTGGCGCTTTCGACGTTCCGCCACTCCTCGACCGTCAGTCACCCGCGAGCCGCGGCGAACCTGGAACTCAAGTTCGACGTTTGACGTTCAACGTTCGAAGTTGTCTTCACCGCTGCCCGCTCGCCAGCTCGTTCACGAGCGCCGGGCGGTGATACACGCGGTCGAGCGCGTGCGCGATCGCGGCGGTGTCGACGGCGACCGCGCGGTTCGTGCGATCGTCGAACGTGAAGTCGCCGCCGAGTGAGTGGATGTTCCCGTCGAAAATCAGACCGACGACGTGGCCGTCGCGGTCGATGACGGGACTGCCGGAGTTGCCGCCGATGATGTCGTTGTCGGTGACGAAGTTCATCGGCGTCGACAAGTCGAGCGACGCCTTGGCCGCGACCCAGCGGTCCGGCAGTTTGAACGGGGCGGCGCCGGTTGCACGTCGGTACAACCCGGCGAGATCGGTGAACGGCGGAACCGCCGTGCCCTTCTCGTCCCAGCCGACGACCTTGCCGTAACTCAACCGCAGCGTGAACGTCGCGTCGGGATAGCTCGACAGGCCGTCGCGCGCGAACCGTGCGCGCGCGAGCGCCTCGGTGGCGGCCGTCGTTGGCGCGGCCACCTCGTCTTCGTAGATCTTGCGGACGCGTCGCGCGTCGGGATCGATCGTCCGCGCCAGCACGATCATCGGATCCGTCGACGCGTCGACCGCGGCGGCGCCGCCGTCCCACAGGCGCTGGCGGACGTCGCGATTGGCAAGTTGCGTCCCGTTGACGAGCGCACGCGCAAGTTGGTCCGGCGAGCGGTTGCCCAGCACGACGTGCACGAAGGCGTCGTCGGCGCCAAGCTTCTGCCTCAGCTTCTCGAGCGACCATGCGAGGAGCATCTCCTCGTATTTCGGGTAGATGGGCACGTCCGCCGCAAGCGCCTGACGCACGGCGGGGAGATTGGCGTCGCGGAATTCTGGCAGTCGCGAGGCATCCGGTTTCGCGCGGTCGGCCGCGCCTCGCACGAGCAGGCGCGCGTCCTCGAACAGCGTGCTCCGAAAGCCCTGGCTGCCTTCGATCATGTTGTATTCGTCGCGAATCTCCGCGGCGCGCGCCTGGGCCTTGGCCAGTGCTGCCCAGGGATCGCCGTACGCCGCCACGCGCGCGGGATCGGCGTCGATCCACGCTTTCAAGGAACGGTCGGCGTTCTGCTTGCGCTCCGCCAACGCCTCGTCTCCAAGCGCCGCGATCTGCCCGGTGAACACCTTCAACGCGTTCTCGGCGAGAAACAGGTCGTCATGCGCCTGCCGCGCCTCGTCGGCACCCAGACGGCTGTACTGCCACAACACGCCGCGAAGATCGGACAGGTAGGCCACGTACGGCGTCAGACGCCGATCACGCAGTTCGGCGAGTGAGCTCCATGGCAGCTCGCGCGACGTCGATCCGGGATTACCGACGACGAACGTCAGGTCGCCAGCCTTTGGACCACGGGCGTCGAACGGCAGATACTGCGGCGTCTTCGCCGGACGGCCGTCGACGTACGCGCGCAGGAACGTGACGTCGAGGTCGTAGCGCGGAAAGTTGAAGTTGTCCGGGTCGCCGCCGAAGAACGCGATCGCGTCTTCGGGCGCGAACACGAGCCGCACGTCCTGGTAGCGGCGGTACTTGTAGAGCGAGTAGCGGCCGCCGTGATAGAGCGAGATGACGTCGCACCGCCACGTGGCGGGATCGCCGCCGACGCAGTCCTGCTCGAGCGTGCTGTCGATGGCACGCTCGGCTGCCGTCCGCGCCGCGCCGTCCTTGCCCGCAGTTGCCGTGTTCACACGGTCGGTGACGTCGGTCATCGACGTCAACTGATTCAACTCGACATCCGGACAGCGCGGCTCCTCGCCCGCCGCGACGAAGCCGTCCTGCGCGTAGTCGACCGTCTTCGAAAGCTGCGACAGGCACGCGTTCGCGCAGTGATGATTGGTCATCACCAGCCCATCGCCCGAGACGAACGATCCCGAGCAGCCGCCCGCGAGTCGCACGGCCGCGTGTTGCACGCGATCGATCCATTCGGGCGTCGGGGTGAAGCCGTAGTGTTCCTGCATTTGCTGGATGGGCAGGTGATCCAGCGTCCACATGCCTTCGTCGGCGAAAAGCGTCGCAGCACCCGCGAGAATCAGCGCGCCGGCGAGCGCGGCCAGCGAAAGTCGTCTCATGGGACTAACGATAGTCCCCTTCAGCGGTGGACGCACGGCGATGGACGTCGCGTCAACAGCCCGGGCGGGGACGGGGGCCCGCGCCTACATGTTCGTTCAAGGTTCCCCTGGGCCTGAAGGCCCAGGGCTCCGTGAACTCTTCGCGTGCGTCGCGCCTTCGCGTGAGGCCCGCCCTTCCTTCGCGCTCTTCGCGTTATGGCAGCTTCTTCAGCCAGATGTTGCGGATGAAGAGCTTGCCGGTCGACTCCACTTCGAGGCCGATGAGGCCGTTTCCGTGGAAGTGCGTCGCGTCTTCGTCAACGAGCAGCGATAGCACGCGGCCGTTGAGCAGATGCGTCATCTGCGTGCCGACGGCGATGATGTGCAGCTCGTTCCAGTCGTTCGGCTTGTAGATCGCGTTGATGTCGGCGTCGCTGCCGAGCGTGGCGAGAAGACGCGGGCTCTTGCCGGCTTCGGTCCGGACGACCTGTCCCTTCCACGCGACGATGCCGCGGCCGGTGGCCTGCTCGTAGAACTGGCCGGTGTAATGGTTGCCGGCGTCGAAGTCGTACTGCGCGCCCGCCATGTTCCACTGCGCTTCGCTCTCGCGACTCGGCGGCACGCCGCGCGGCTGGCCGCTCGGGCACGGCTGTGCCGCGGCAGCCCGACCGGCGCGTCCGGCGCGTCCCGCGCCTCCGGCTGGCAGCGCCGCCGGCGGCACGATCCACCCGCGATACTGCACGCCGCCGTTGATGTTGCCCGTGCCCTTCATCTCGAGCTTCAACTCGAAATTGGCCGCCTCGCCGCCCTGCCACACGAGATAGATCGTGCCGGTCGGCTTCTCGCACGTCGACTCGACGACGATGGCGCCATCTTCGACTTTCCAGTGGTCGTCGCCCGACCAGCCATTGAGCGTGCGTCCGTCGAAGAGCGACGTCCAGCCGTCGTGTTCGTTGAAGTCGATCGGATCCGGCTGGCGGAACCCTCCGCCACCTCCGCGTCCGCCCTGGCGCGCGGCCGGCGTACCGGCCGCGGGCGGCGGCTGCTGCTCGCGCGCGGATGGTGCGGTGTAGAGCATCGCGACGGCCGCGGCCGTCAGCGTCAGCGTTCTCGTCAGTGTCATGGCGTCCTCAGGCCTCGGCATGGGCGCGGCGCGCCGGACCGACGGCGCCTTATCATGCCGCCGCGGCGCCGGTCATCACAGCGGTATTTGTCGAGAGCCGCGGTGCCGTCGTCCGAAACAGGCGGGCACCGCTTGCGCCGCGCGTGCGGGTGGCGTCTGCCCGGCGATTTCGCGCACGACGGGAACGTAAACCTGCCCATCGGAGTCGTCCGACTCACGTCGACTAGTTTCACAGACCGAAACGCAACGCCTCACACG
>CALFMR010000124.1 GCA_937880585.1 uncultured Acidobacteriota bacterium | reverse complement strand
TGGATGACGGCTGGCCGTCGGCCGGCTGTCGGCGCGCCGACCGCCCGCGGCGACGGGCGACCCGAGACGCCGCTCGAGATCCTGGCGCCCGGCGGCGCGTGGTACGCGGTGCACGATCCCCATCGACCCCTGGACGAAGCGCGTGCGTGGCTCGCCGGGGTCGTGGACGCAGCCCGTCGCGCGTCGGCCGTCTGCGTGATCGGCGCGGGCGCGGGATGGGTGATCGATGCGCTCGAGGAGCAGCGTGGCGACGTGCGGATGCTCGTCCTCGAACCGGATTCCGCGTGCTGCGCCGCGATGTTCGACCGGCGCGACTATCGTCATCTGATTGAAGCGGGCCGCCTCATGGTGCTCGGCGGACCGGCCTTCGACGGTGCGGCACATGCGTGGCGCGTGCTCGGGCGCATCGCGGCCGAGCCGCCGCGGCTCATCCATCCCGTGATTGCCGTCGCCAGACGTGAGGCGACGGTCACCGCCGCGCGGATCGTCCAGAAGGCGACCGCGGGCGCGCTTGCGAACGAGCGCGCGCGCAGACAGTTCGCGGCGCCGTATCTGCTCAACACGCTGCGCAACGTGCCCGCGCTCGCGCGCGAGTCCGACGTTGGCGCGCTCGTCGATCTGTATCGCAGCGCGCCTGTCGTCATTGCCGGTGCCGGACCATCGCTGAATCGAAACCTCGAGGAACTGCGGCCGTATCGCGATCGCGCGATCTTCATCACTGCCGACACCGCGCTCAAGCCCTCGCTCGCCGCCGGCCTCGTCCCCGACTTCGTCGTCGCGGTCGATCCCGGCGGACCGAACGCCAGGCACCTCACGCATCTGCCGCCGTGCGACACCGCGCTCGTGGCGGAGCCCAGCGTCCAGAGCGAAAGCCTCGACGCGTTCGTCGGCCGGACGTTCCTCTTTCGCGTGGCCGCGCATCAGCCGTGGCCGTGGCTCGCGTCCGCGGGCGTCGAAATGACGATGCTGAGGGCGTGGGGATCGGTGGTGGTGACGGCGTTCGACTTCGGGATTGCGATCGGCGGTGATCCCGTCGTGCTCATCGGCGCCGACCTCGCGTACACCGGAGGCCAGCCGTATTGTCGCGGCACGGTCTATGAGGAGGATTGGGCGCTGCGCGTCGCTCATGGCGAGTCGCTGGACGACATCTGGCGAGGCGACGTGGCCCGGCATCCGGCCGTCGTCGAAACGCATGACGGTCAGGCCATCGCGACCGCCTCACATCTGACGCAGTTTCGCGACGCGCTCCTTCATGCCGCGCGATCGGCATCCGCCAGCGTCGTCAATGCCACGGGCGCGGGGATTCTGCGCGGCGAGGGAATCGAGCAGGGCACGCTGCGGCGGATTTTCGAGGAGCGCTCCTCGTTGCCGCGCCGCCCGCTGCCGCGACGAGAGCTCGAGCCGTCGGTCGCCGCGGCCCTGCGGCAAGGCGTGCGCGATCTGCGGTCGTCGGCGTCGATGCCCGACGAATGGACGTCGATCCTGCGCGAGCACGAGCCGCCTGATCCCAGCCTCCCCGCGCAACTCTCCGCGATCGTGGCGCGCCTGTTCGAATGATCCTGCACGTCATCCCGCATCTGTGGAGCGGCGCCGGCAATGTCGTCACCCGCCTGTGTGAAACGCAGCGGCGGCGCGGGCCGGTCGCGATCGTCACGACCGGACGCCGCGGTGACCACCCGGACTGGCCGGCGTACCGGACTCGGCTGCAGCGCGCCGGGGTCGAGCATCACGCGATCGATTTCTTCCATCGCGACAGCGCGACGTACTGGTCGTCGGTTGCCGCGCTGAGCGAACTTGTCGACAAGATGCGCCCGTCGGTCATTCACGCGCACGCCGGCGTGCCTGCGTGCGCGGCGGCGATGGCGCGCGCCGCAGCACGTCATCGCATCCGCCTCGTCGGCCACATGTACAGTTGGGGCCCGGATCGGCCGGAGTGGATGAATCGGCAGGATGCCTGGGGATTCAGCCAGTGCGACCGCGTCGTCGTGTCGGCCCACGCCTACTGGACGCTGCTCGAGCAGCGCGGCGTGCCCGCGAAGAAGCTCGTGTACGTGCCGTGGGGCTTGCCGCTCGACACGCTCACGCCTCGCGCGACGACTCGCCGCGAGCGGTCGTCCGCGCCGCGGATTGGCTTCGTCGGCCGCATCGAGCCGCGCAAAGGACAACTCACGCTCGTCCGCGCGTTCGCCCGTGTCGTCAGGACGCTTCCCGACGCGCGGTTGACATTGGTGGGCCCCGTCGCCGATGCGGACTACGGCGCGGCGATCCGAGCCGCTATCGATCGTCACGATCTCAGACGCGCCGTCACACTCACCGGTGCCGTTCGCGACCCTGCGAAGTACATGCGGCGATGGGATCTCTTCGTGTCGCTGTCGAGCGACGAAGGGCAGGGGCTGGCCGTGCTCGAGGCGATGGCGCTCGGCGTGCCGGTCGTCGCGCGACCGGTCGCGGGTATCTCGGATTTTCTGGCCGACGGCGAGACCGGCTTCGCCGTTCCCGGCCCCTCAGTGGCGGTAGCCGCCACGGTGATGCATGACGCGTTGTTGCATCCCGCACGGATGGGAGCTATCGCGACACGCGCACGACGGCTCGTCGAGCGGCGCTACTCGTGGGAGCGGACGGTGAAGGTGTTGGAGCGGGTCGTGCTCCGATCCCACGCAGGCATCCGTCTCGCCGCGAGCGTTCCTCGAACGGCTGGATCGGATCGTTACAGAATAGGATGAGCCACCGGATCGCTGACCGTGACGAGGCGGACGGAACCCCGCGAATCTCGAAGGGCGGATTCTGTGACTCCGCACACGGAGAGCCCTGCTGACCGCGGGTCGTAGTAGGCTTGCACGCCAAATGATCCGCCGACTCTTCGCCCTGGCTTTCTGCGCGTGCGCCGCGGCATCGCTGGCCGCGCAACACGTCAACCTGGCGCCGACGCCGCCGATGGGGTGGAACAGTTGGGACGCGTATGGCTTCACGATCGATGAGGCGCAGTTTCGCGAGAACGTGAAGGTCCTCGCGAGCCTGAAGTCGTACGGCTGGCAGTACGCCGTCATCGACGAAGGCTGGTACATGCGCGACCCCTTCGCCGCAACGACCGCGGCGCAGCAGTACCTCTTCGATCGGAACGGCCTGCTTCTGCCGGTGGTCGAGCGGTTCCCGTCGGCCGCCAACGATGCCGGGTTCAAACCGCTCGCCGACTGGGTCCACGGGCTCGGGCTCCGGTTCGGCATCCATGTCGTCCGCGGCATTCCCAAGTCAGTCGTGGAAGAGAATCTGCCGATCGCCGGCTCGAGCTTCCACGCGGCCGATGCGGCTGACCGCGAGTCGCCGTGCCCCTGGAACGACGCCAACTGGGGCGTGGCCGACAACGCCGCCGGCCAGGCGTACTACGACTCGATGATGCGCCGCTATGCGTCGTGGGACGTCGACTTCATCAAGGTGGACTGCATCAGCGACCGCCCGTATCGTCCGACCGAGATCCGTCAGGTGGCCGAAGCGATCCGCAAGACCGGGCGGCCGATCGTGCTCAGTCTCTCGCCCGGCCCGACCGCCATCGACCATGCCGCCGAGGTGGCGAAGTATGCCGAGATGTGGCGCATCAGCGACGACCACTGGGACCTCTGGACGAACCCGCGCCCCAGGAACGGCAGCGAATATCCCTTCGGCCTCAGGGAGGCCTTCGATCGCCTCGCGGCGTGGAACCCGTACGTCACGCCTGGTCACTGGCCCGACCCCGACATGCTGCCGGAAGGCGTCCTCGGGCCGCACCCCGGCTCGGGCAAGGCCCGCCATACGAACCTGACCGACGACGAAGCCCGAACGGAATTCACGCTGTGGGCGGTCAGTCGATCACCGCTCATCTTCGGCGGCAACCTGACCCAGCTCGACGCGTTCAGCCGCGCGCTGATGACGAACGAGGACCTGACGGACCTCGATCAGCACGCCACGTCGAGCGCACCATTGAAGACGCCGCTCGCCGGACTCGATGACATCCGCGTGTGGAAGGCGGTCGTCGGTCGCGCCGCGCGGAAGTACTGTGCGCTCTTCAATCTCGGTGACGCTCCCGCGCAACTGCACGTCACGTGGGCCGAGCTCGGGTACGCAGGGTCGGTCAAGGCCGTCGACGTGTGGACGCACCGGGCATCGGCGGCCTCGCCGACGCTCGACCTGACGCTGCCGGCTCATGGCAGTGCGCTCTTTCGGGTCGAGTAGCGGGGACGACGTGCGCGCCGGTGCCTAATCCCGGTTCCCACTGGCGTGGACGGGAGGACTGTACTTCAATGGCCGCCTGCCGAATCCGTATGACCGGGAGCTTCGGAAGCGTGCCGTGCAGGCGTACGAACGGGGCGAG
>CALFMR010000123.1 GCA_937880585.1 uncultured Acidobacteriota bacterium | reverse complement strand
CCGTGCGGTTCTGCAGGTAGGCGAGCGGATCATGCCGGGCGGTGCCCGGCAGCTAGTGCTCGCTGAACACGATCTGCTTCTTCCAGGCGTTGCCGTGATCGGCCGCATTGGAGGACGGCTTGCCGTTCTTCCAGTCGCCGCGCTCCATCGTCTGGCCGCCGTAGCCCCAGGCCGAGACGCCCTTCGCGTCGATGACTTGCCCCTTCACGTGGAAGCCGCCGATGAGGAACGCGTAGCCCTCGTCCTTCAAGTACTGGAAGATCGACCGCGTATCCTGCCCCATCAGGATCGCGTGCGACGGGTCGTAGTGGATGCGGAACTGGTCGCCGACGCCGTGCTTCTCGCAGATGCGGTGCAGCGCGATCCACGGCCCCGGCGCGTACGCGATGTTGTTGTGCCAGTTGTCGCCCGTCGTCCAGCCGGGCATCGGGCACTGCTCGACGCGATAGGTGAGCCCGCGGTCTTTCGCCGCTTTGAGCAGCGGAACGAACTGCTCCTCGAAGTCGACGAGGTTCTCGTCCATGCTGTGGCGCTGATTGCGGCCCACGAAGCCGCACACGGCGTCCACGCCCAGAAGCGCCGCCGCATCGAACGCGCGCAGCATGAAGTCGTGCTTCTTCTGCCGGATCGCCGGGTCGTCGTGCAGCATGTTGTCGAAGTAGCCGATGTCGGACACGCCGACGCCGGTCGACTGCATGGCCGCGAGCACGCGCTTGGCGCGTGCCTTGTCGAACGGCGCGCGCAGATCGAGCGTGTTCGCCACCGGATCGAGCATCGCCTCGGCCGGCACGTCCGACTCGCTCGGGTGCAGCGCCGACGAGAGCTGCACGTAGCTCGCGCCGAGCTCGCGCGCGAAGTCCAGCCATTCTTCGATCGCGCGATCCGGATCGGGATCGCGCACGCTGCGCGGGGTCAGTTCCTGCAGGGCGGCCGTCAGCACGCCCACTTTCATGAACTTCGGCTCGAAAGCTTTCGTCGTCGCCATGATCAGTACTTCACTTTCGTCCAGACGCTGCCCGCCTTCGCGCTGTCGAGGATGGCCTCGACGATCGCATTGGCGCGGTAGCCATCTTCAAAGGTGGCAAAGGCGGGTGGATGCGCGTCGGTCGGCTTCTTGCCCTCGGCGATGAACGTATAGATGTCGCGCATCAGGTTGTAGAACGCGTCCGGCCACGCCTCCTGGTGTCCGCCGGGCATGTGGACGTAAGGCCGCACCTCGGCGTCGACGAGGCCGGGATCCTTCATCAGGATTTGGTTCGCCTCATCGCGATGGCCGATCCAGAGGTTGTTCTGATCCTCCTGCTGCCAGCGCATCGACGCCGTCGACCCGCAGACTTCGACCATCAGATCGTTCTTGTGCCCCGCGCAAATCTGCGCGGCCGTGAAGACGCCCTTCGCGCCGTTCTCGAACTTGAGGAGCACTGAGGCCAAATCCTCGACCTTGATGTCGACCAGGTCGTATTCCTCTTTGCCCGTCGTCGCCGCGAACGCCTCGCGCGCGCCCTTCGGCCGCTTGCGCTGCGGCACGGCCGTCGTGATGTCGCCGAGCACTTCGGTGATGCGCTGTCCGCTCACGTGCTGCGCCAGGTCGCACCAGTGCGACCCGATGTCGCCGAGCGCCGACGACACGCCGCCCTTCTCCGGCTCGAGCCGCCACGAGTAGTCCGTGTCCTTCAAGAGCCAGTCCTGCACGTACTGGCCATAGATGAACCGCGGCGTCCCGATCTTCCCGCCGGCAATCGCATGGCGCATCTGCTGCACGAGCGGATTGCCGCGATAGCTGAACGTCACCGCATTGACGACGCCGGCCGCCTTCGCCTGATCGCGGAGCTTGCGCGCCTCGTCTGCCGTGAGCGCGAGCGGCTTGTCCGAGACGATGTGCTTGCCCTTGGCAATCGCCGCCGCGTTGACCGGATAGTGCAGGAAGTTCGGCGTCGCGTTGTGCACGACCTGAACGGCCGGGTCGTCGAGCAGCGCTTCATAGCTGCCGTAGCCTTTCGGCACGTTCAGCGCCTCGGCCTTCTGCCTGGCCAGCGTGTCGTTCATCTCCGCGAGGGCGACGATGTCGACGAAGCCGAGACGCCGGACGGCGTCGATGTGATGCGGCCCGATGAACCCGGTGCCGACAATGCCCATGCCGATGCGTTTCACTGTCTGCCTCCATTTCCCGCCGGCGCCTCGAGCAGGCGCACGTTCTCGATGCGCAGCGGCGCGGTCCCCGTGGGCGCGGCCGTCTCGGTGATGCGCACGAACTTCGCACGGACCGGCGTGAACGCGACCTCGTTCAACGTCCCGATCGTGCCGGTTCCCACGGCGCGGCCCCACGACTGGCCGTCCATCGACACCTGTATTTGATAGGTCCGCGCAGCGGGTGCCTCTCCGGCCCCGCGGCCACCCGGCACGGGAGCGCCGCGACCACCACGGCCACGCGCGCCGCCGAATCCGCGACCGGCCGGGACATTGAACTGCACCTCCGCCAGCGCGATCGGCTGCGGCAGTTCGACCTGCAGCCACATGCCGGCCGCTTCGGGCTCGCCCGAATTCCAGCCCGTCAGGGTCAACGCGTTGGCCGCCGTGTCGCTGTTGTGGCTCGCCGTCACCTTCCAGGTCGGCTGCGCCGGAGCGAGCGTCGGGAGGAGCGCTTCGATCTCGGGCACCGTCCAGCTCGTTTTCCGGTTGGTCGACGCCGCGCGCACGCGCGCGACATCGGCGGGCGAGACGAACGACGCCGAGTTGCCGAAACTGTTGCGCACGTAGGAGGCGACCGACGCGATCCACGCGTCGTCCTGCGACCCCATCGGGACCATGACTTCCGTGTAGTTGCGGTCGCCCACCGGCCCGGTCAACCCCTGCAGCAGCACGCGGATGATGTAGTCGCGATGGCCCTGCACGCGTGGCGATCCGGCGAGCGGCGGCGCCATCGTCGTGCCCGCGGGCGCGCCGGCGAGTGGCGCACCGCGTCCGTCACTGCCATGGCAACTGAAACACAGCTCGTTGAAGACCGTCTCGCCGCGCTGCAGGAGCGCCTGCTGCTCGGGGGTCACGCCCGGGCCGAAGCCCCCACGTCCGCGTCCCGGCGGATTCAAGAGCATCGTCCCAATCTGCTGAATCCCCCACGCCTGATTCGCCGCCATCGTCGCTTTGATCACGTCGTCGGCCCCGTCGACCTTGAGCGTGTTGAGCGTGAGCAGCGCCTGCAACGAGACGTCGACGTCCGCGTCCTTCGCCAGTCGACGGTAGTCGTCGGCGAACGACTTGTCGCCGGCCTTGTAGAGCGTCTCGCTCGCGCGAATCGCCTGGATGCGCATGCGCGGGTTGGCGTCGGCCATCGCCTCGCGCACGAGGCCGGCGTCGAGCGCGCCGAGACCTTCGAGCGTCCACAGCGCATGGAACCGGCCGACGAGGCTGTCCGACGTCCGCGCCATGTGCTGCAGCGCGGGCACGACCGACTTGTCCTGCCGCTGCACGAGGAGTTGCTGCGCCGTGTCACGCCACCAGCCGTTCGGGTTCGTGAGGTGCGTGACGAGCTCAGCCGGCGTCTCCTCG
>CALFMR010000122.1 GCA_937880585.1 uncultured Acidobacteriota bacterium | reverse complement strand
AGGACATCCGGGCGCGGCGCCATCAGTCCTCCGTCGCACCATGTCATCTTCACGGCGGGCTGATTTCCGCGCGCCGCGAAATGGTACACGACCTGCGTGGCGAGCGGGTAGCTCACCTTCTGGCCCTCGCTGTCCGTGCCGAACGGAGTGCCGGTGGCCTCCACCGCATTGGGCAGGCCGAGGTCGAGGCCCCAGACCGGATGATCGATGAGGTGCGCGCCCATGTCGCCGAGCGCGCCCTGGCCCCAGTCCACCCAGCCGCGCCAGTTGAACGGGTGATAGATCGGGTGATAGGTGACGTCTGGCGCGCCGCCGAGAAAGAGCTTCCAGTCGAGCGTGGCCGGCACCGGGAAATCGCCGTACATCGCCGCGGCGAGGCGCTTGTCCACGCCGTCGTTGTTCCAGGCGAGCGGCGCGAGCGTCTCGGGCAGCGGCGCCGGACGCGGCACGCCCTGCGGCCAGTAGCCGAGCGGCCGGTTGGTCCAGACGTGGACCTCGCGGATTTCGCCGATCGCGCCCGCCCGCAGATATTCCTGTCCGCGCCGCGCGTCGTCTTGCGAGTGGCCCTGGTTGCCCATCTGCGTGACGAGCTTGGGATTGGCCGCCGCCTTGGCCGCCAGGTGCCGCGCTTCGGCGACCGACCAGCACAGCGGCTTCTGCACGTAGACGTGCTTGCCGGCTTCCATCGCCGCCGACGCGATGATGGCGTGCATGTGGTCGGGCGTCGCGACGATGACGCCGTCGATGTCTTTCTGCTGGTCCAGCATCTCGCGGTAATCGCGATAGCGCTTGAGACGCGGGATCTGATCGTCGACGAATCGGCGGAGCAGTTCCTGCCGCGGCTCTTCGGTCCACTTGGCGTCGGCGGCCTGCTGCGCTTTCGACGGACCGAAGTCCGTCCATGTCGGGCCCGCGTCCGCGCCGCCCGCTCGTCCCTGCCCGCCTCGACCGCCCTGACGGCCGCGCGCGTTCGGCGTGGCCGCAGCGGCTGTTTTCCAGCTCGCCAGCTTCTTGTCCACGAGCGCGTCGTCGACGTCGCAGATGGCCACGATGTTCTGGCTCATGACGTTCTGCGTGTCGGCGCCGCCCTGGCCGTTGATGCCGACCGTGGCGATGTTGACCAGGTCGCTCGGCGGCGTCATGCCCTGGCCGAGCACGTGGCGCGGCACGATCATGAAGCCCGTGCCCGCCACGGCGGCGACGCCGGCCGTGCGGATGAAGTCGCGCCGGGAAACCGTGCTGGTCGGGTTCGAGGTCTGGTTGTCGGTGGTATTGGGATCGAGCGGCTGTGGATCGCGGTCGTCCATACGTACACTCCTGATGACGCGAGCGGAGGCTCGGACGGATGGGGTTGGCGGGCTTCAACCTGCCACGGTTGGCCGCCCTCGTCAAGCGCGCGATCAGAAAACAGCGCCGTCGCGCGAGACGACCTGAGGTCCGTCCCGGCGACGGCGACGTGGGAGGGGAGCGCGAAGGGTTCCGAGCTCGATCAGGCCGCCGAGGACACCGACGTGTCCGAGACCTGGCCTGAGGCCGAGGTCGACGTCGAGATCTCGGTGACGCCGAGCCGCTGCAGCTTGTCGATGAGCGTCGTGCGGCTGAGATTGAGGAGGCGCGCGGCGCGGCGCTTGTTGCCGCCGGCCTTCTCCAGGTAGCGCAGGATCAGTTGCCGTTCCACTTGCGTCATCGTGGACACGAAATTGATCCCCTCCTCCGGCATGTGCGGCACCGTCACGCGGGCCGCGCCCGGCGCGGCGTCTGACACGGGCGCGAGCACTTCTTCCGGCAGCGCCTCGACGTCGATCTCACGGCTGTCGCCGCTCATCGCCACGGCGTGCTCGATGGCGTTCTGCAGGTGGCGGATGTTCCCCGGCCAGGCGTATTCCATCAGGCAGCGCAGCGTGCTCTGGCTCAGCGTCTTCGGCGACACGCCGTTCAGCTCGCACGACTGCTGGACGAAGTGCCGGGCGAGCGCGGGGATGTCTTCCTGCCGCTGCCGCAGCGGCGGCAGCTCGACGCGCACGACGTTGAGCCGGTAATAGAGGTCCTCGCGGAACGTTCCTTCCTTCACCATCTCCCGCAGGTCGACGTTCGTGGCGGCGATGACCCGCGCGTTGATCTTGATGGGCCGCGACGTGCCGACGCGCTCGACCTCGCGTTCCTGCAGCGCGCGGAGCAGCTTCGCCTGGAGCGACATCGGCATCGACGAGACTTCGTCGATGAAGAGCGTGCCGCGATCGGCGGCTTCGAACCGGCCGACCCGCGACTGGATGGCGCCGGTGAATGCGCCCTTGATGTGGCCGAAGAGCTCGGCTTCGACCAGGCCCTCGGGCAGCGCCGCCGCGTTGAACGCGACGAACGGCTGATCGCGCCGCGGGCTGTTCTCGTGGACCGTCCGCGCGACGAGCTCCTTGCCCGTGCCCGTCTCGCCCTGGATGAGGACCGTGCTCTGCATCGGCGAGACGAGCTCGAGCGTCGTCAGCAGCCGGCTCATCGCCGGGCTCGTGCCGACGATCTGGTTCGCGCGAAACGTCCCGCGCGGCGTGGTTGGCCGAACAGGCGCGGTCGGCCGGCTGACGGGCTGCCGCGTCGCGAGCGGCGCACGAAGCGCGTCGATGATTTGGAGGGTCTGGCAGGGCTTGATGAGAAAGTCGACCGCGCCCCGCTTCAACGCCCGCACGGCATGGTGAATGCTCCCGAAGCTCGCCGTGACGATGCACCGCATGTGCGGATAGCGGGTGAGGGCGTCGTCGAGGACGTCCAGCCCGTCGCCGTCGGCCAGCCGCACGTCGACGAGGAGCCCGTCGTAGGCGAAGCCTTCGAGGCGGGATCGGGCATCGGCCGCGCTGGCGCACTGCGCCGCACTGAAGCCTGCGCTCTCCAGCGCCTCGGCGGTCGATCGCCTGAAGTCGTTGTCGTGGTCAGCGATGAGAACGGTCGAGCGCGCGCGGTCGGACACAACAGTCTCCCGGAGAGGCGGGATACGAGCCGCCGATCATTCGGCGGGCACACGATCACAAGCCACTGCCGCTAGAGCAATTGGAGTGCCACGTCTGGCGCGGTCGTCGTACCCCATGTTTCCTCGCTGGAGGCTGTAGGACGAGCGATCGCGTCAAGAAATCGTCGAAGGTGCGCGTTCGAATCCGTTCGTGCGGATTTCCGAACAGAACGGCCGGATCGGCGACAGCGTGACGGCGGTTCGCCGACCGTCCCCGCCCGCGTCCTTGTCGCCGTTGCGCGAGACTGCACGACGTCGGGCGAGCGACAGCCGGTGTCGGTTCGCCGACCTACGTCGTGTAGGACTGACGGCATTTTGACGTAAGTCACCCCGGCCCCTTCACCCGTGCAGTGACACGCAACGCCGCGTAACTCGCGGCAAATCGTGCATTCGGGCATTCCTCTTGCACAACGCGCAGCGAACAACCGGACGCACTTCTGGCTTCTGGCTTCGTACTTCTGACTTCGCGAGAGGAGGATCCATGGCAGACATCGTGACCGATGCCGCGATTACCGCGGCGCTCGGACGTCAGATGACGCGGGCCGTCCAGCGCCAAGCCGTCGCCGCCGGGAACCTCGCCAATCTCGATACACCCGGCTACCGCGCGAAGGAACTGAAGTTCAGCGACACCCTGGATTCGCAGTTGGACGGCGGCGTGTCGCTCGAGGCCACCGACCCGCGTCATTTCGGCACCGCGGCCGGCGCGCCGGCCACGGCCGAGACGGTCGATGCCCAGGGCCTGGCGCCGCGGCGCGACGGCAACACCGTCCAGCTCGATCGTGAGCTTCTCAACATGGGCCAGGCCGCGCTCGACTTCAGCGCGGCGCAGACCGTGCTCGCGGCCAAGTTCCAACTGGTCCGCTACGCCATCAACGAGGGTCGCTGATGGCCACCTTACTTGGCGCCATCAATGCCAGCGCGAGCGCGCTCGACGCGCAGCGCGCGCGCATGGAAGTGGCCGTCTCGAACATGGCCAACGCGGAATCGACGCGCGGTCCCGACGGCGAGCCCTACCGCCGCCGCGAAGTCGTGCTGCAGTCGACGTCGACCGGCGGGGCCTTTGACAACAGCGTCCAGGCCAACGGCGTGGAAGTCGCGGGCGTCGTCCAGGACCAGTCGGCGTTCCGCCGCGTGTACGAGCCGTCGCATCCCGACGCGGACGCCGACGGCTTCGTCTCGATGCCGAACGTCGACGTGCCGGAGGAAATGGTCGACATGCTGGGCGCCGCGCGCGCCTACCAGGCCAACCTCACGGCCATCGGCCTCATCCGCGACACGCTGCAGAAAGCCCTCGATCTGGCGAAATGACCATGGCTATCGACCCTGTTTCCGCCGCGCTTCCTCTCACACCGCCGACACCGGCGACGACCGCCGATGCGCCGGCCGACTCCGGCTTCGCCGACACGCTCCATCAGTTGCTCGGGTCGGTGGACGCATCATCGGCCAAGGCCAACGACGCCATCAGCCACATGCTCGACGGCACGGGCGACATCCACGAAGCGATGATCGCGATGCAGCAGGCCGATACGACGCTGCAGCTCACCGTGCAGATTCGCAACAAGCTCGTCCAGGCCTATCAGAGCGTGATGGGCATGACGTCCTGACCCCGCGTAATCCGTCGTGAACATCGAACAGCAGATCGCACATCTCAAGAAGCTGGCCGCCGCGCTGTCCCCGCGACAGATCGCCGGCCTGGTCGCCGTCTTCGTCGGCGTCGTCGGCGTTGTCGTCGGATCCGCGTACTGGCTCTCGCGTCCGACCTACACGCTGCTCGTCGCCGACATGGACGCCGAGACGGCGAGCTCCGTCGTCTCGAAGCTCAAGGACGAGAAGGTGCCGTACCAGCTCGGCGATGGCGGCCGGACGGTGAGCGTGCCGGTCGAGCGGGCCGACGAGCTGCGCCTGTCGCTCGCCTCGGGCGGCCTGCCCTCGGCCGGGCGCATCGGCTTCGAGATCTTCGACCGGCCGGCGTTCGGCACGACCGAGTTCCTCGAGCACGTCAACTATCGCCGCGCCCTCGAAGGTGAACTGGCGCGCACGATTGGCACCTTGTCGGAAGTCGCGAGCGCGCGCGTCCACATCGCCATGGCGAAGGACTCGCTCTTCGTCGATCAAGAGCAGCCGGCGAAAGCGTCGGTCGTCCTGCGGTTGAAGTCGAACCGGCCGCTCGCACCGTCGACCGTCAAAGGCATCGCCAACCTCGTGGCCGGCGCCGTCGAGTCGCTCCGGCCCGAATCGGTCGTCATCCTCGACACCTACGGCCGCTCGCTGACGCCCGAGGACGGTGACGACGACGACGCCGGCAGCACGGCCGACGTCGACCGCCAGCAGCGCATCGAGCACGACCTCAGCTCGCGCGTCGTCGCGCTGCTCGAACCGGTCGTCGGTCCGGGCCGCGTGCGAGTCAACGTGGCGGCGCACATCAACTCGAGCGCCGTCGACGAGACCGAAGAGCACTGGGATCCGGAAACGGTGGTCCGCAGCAAGCAGACGTCGACCGAGACCGGCGCGCTCGCGTCGGTTGCCGGCGGCGTCGCGGGCGCTCGCGCCAATCAGCCGCCCGCCTTGTCGACCTCGACCGCACCGAAGACAGCGAACGCGGGCGCAGCGGCCTCGGGAGCGAAGGCCGGCACCGTGTCGACTCCAGCCCCGTCGCTGGCCGCGACGCTTCCGTCCGCGCCGAGCCGCATGTCGGAGACGACCAACTACGAAGTCGGCCACGTCACGCGGCACACGGTCAGCCCGCAGGGCGGGCTCGCGCGCCTTTCGGTCGCCGTCATCCTCGACGACGAGCGCGTGTCGGCGAAAGGCAGTGACGGCACCGTCCAAACCACGACGCGGCCGTGGGACACGAAGGACGTGCAGCGTATCCATGATCTGGTCGCCGCGGCCGTCGGCCTCGATCCGCAGCGCGGCGATCAACTGACGGTCGAGAACATCGCGTTCGACGTGCCGGCCGCCGAGCCGCCAGCGCCCCGGCCGACCGTCGTGCAGCAGGTCGGCGACCTCGTCCGCGACCACGGCTTGGGCGCGCTGCGCGGCGTCGCGATCCTGGCGATCGCGCTCTTCGCCCTCTTCGGCGTGCTGCGTCCGATGGCGCGTCAGGCGACGAAGCTCAACCAGGCGCCCGCGCTGCCCGCGCCTGCCGGCACGGCGGCCGCGCGGCTGCCGACCGTCCAGGAAATGGAAGGGCAGATCGAAGCGGAGCTCGACGCCGTCGGGCCCGGCAATCCGCGGCGCCTGCCGGTGCTCACCAAGCGCGTCGCGAAGCTCGCCAATGACGAGCCCGAGCAGCTCGCGCGCATCGTGCGCGGCTGGATTGCGGAGGACGAACACTGATGGCCACGACGACGCCCGCGCTCAGCGGCGCGCGTAAAGCCGCGATTGCGCTGATGGCGCTCGGCGAAGCCGGCGCACCGTTCTTTCAGCACTTTCAAGAGGACGAGCTCGAGCTCATCGCGCGCGAGATCGCGGCGCTCGGCACCGTGCCGCCGGAGCTCGGCGAACGGGTGCTGTCCGAGCTGCACGCCTCGGTCTCGAGCGCGCAAGTGCCGGCAGGCGGCATCGACCAGGCGCGCCGCGTCCTCTCGAAAGCCCTGGGGCCCGAGCAGTCGCGCCGCGTGCTCGATCGCATCGTCGACTCGCTGCACACGGCGGCGGGCTTCGCGTCGCTCGAGCGCGCGAGCCCCGAGCAGCTCTCCAAGTTCTTCCTCGGCGAGCACCCCCAGACGACGGCGCTCATCCTGGCGCACTTGAATCCGAACAGCGCCGCCCAGCTTCTGGCGCAGTTGCCCGACGACATGCGGACGGAAGTGCTCCTGCGCATGGCGGGACTCGGCGAGATTCCGCCGGACGTCATCGTCCGCATCTCGACCGTCATCGAGCAGAAGCTGCGCAGCCTCGGCGGTCACAGTCACGAACAGCGTGGTGGCGTCCGTGCCGTGGCCGAACTGTTCAACCGGCTCGAGCGCGGCGTCAGCCGGCCGGCGCTCGAACGCATCGAGGCCATCGCGCCCGATACCGCGGTGGCGATCCGCAACCTGATGTTCGTCTTCGAGGACCTTGCCGGCATCGAAGAGAACGGCATCCGCGAGATCGTCAATCGCGCCGACAAGAAGACGCTGACCGTCGCGCTGAAGGGCGCGAGCGAGGCGATCCGCCAGCGTTTCTTCGCGAACATGTCGAAGCGCGCCGTCGACCTCATGAAGGAAGAGATGGAGATGCTCGGCGCGGTCCGGCTGCGCGAGGTGGAGAAGGCGCAGCACGAGATCGTCGGCATCGCGCGCAAGCTCGAGGAAGAAGGCCTGATCACGACCGGCGGCAGCGCGGGAGATTCGTATGTCACCTAAGAGTGCGTCGCAGCACGCGCCGGCGGCGCCGCTGGTCCCACGGCAGATTCACACGTCGGCCGTCGACGTTCACACGGGCGGAACGTCCACGAAAGCCCGCCGTCTGGCGCCGGGCGTCGCGACGGCGCGGTTCAGCTGGCAGTCGCCGACCGCGCCGCAGCCGGCGTCGCGGCCCGTGCCGCTGACCTTCGCCCCGCTCTCCCGCGGCGAGGCGCCGACCATCGAGCCGGCCGTCGACGTCGAGGCCCGCGAGATCCATCTGCCGTCACTGTCGCTCGAGCGCCAGCAGGCCATCGAGCAGGAAGCGTTCGCCGCCGGCTTCGCGCACGGCGAACGGCTCGGCACCGAGGCGGCGACCGCGCGGCTCGATGCGGTCATCGCGCGCTTTCACGAGACGATCGACGAGCTGGCCGCGCTCCGGCCCGAGCTCATGCGCCACACCGAGCGCGAGCTCGTGCACCTGGCCGTCGTCATCGCCGAGCGCATCCTGCGCCACGAAGTCGACGTCGACCCGGATCTGATTCTGGTCATCGCGCGCGTGGCCGTCGATCGGCTCGGCGAGCGCGCGGCCGCGAAGATCCATCTGAACCCGGCCGACAGCGAAGCCGTGTCGCCGGGCGCGCGCGAGGCGCTCGGGTCGATCGAGATCGTCGCCGACCCAGCCGTCGAGCGCGGCGGCTGCCTCGTGCGATCGGCGTTCGGCGTCATCGACGCGGGCATCGACGCGCAGATTCGCGCGCTCTCGCGCGAGCTGCTCGGCGGCGCGGACGAGGATCGCGAGGAAGAGACGCATGGGGCCTGGGTCGCTCACTGAGTCGGCGCCCGCGCCGGCCGCGCCCGAGAGCGCCGCGCCTGGTCTATCGCTCGGCGCGTACTTCGATCGCGTCGCCCGCGTCGACACGCTGCCCGTCGTCGGCCACGTCATGCGCATCGTCGGACTCGTCGTCGAGTCGGCCGGTCCGGCGGCGAGTGTCGGCGAGATCTGCGAAATCCGGACGGGACGCGGGCCCGCGCTGCCGGTGGAGGTCGTCGGCTTCCGCGACGGCCGTCTGCTGTCGGTGCCGCTCGGCGACACGGCCGGCGTACGGCCTGGCGATCGGATCGTCTCGAGCGGCATGGCGCCGACCATCCCGGTGGGCGACGCGCTGCTCGGACGCGTCATCGACGGCTTCGGCGTGCCCATCGACGGACTCGGTCCTGTCGCGACGTCGGACCGCGCGCCACTCCATCCCGCCGCGCTCAATCCGCTCGTCCGCGAGCCGGTGGCCTCCGCGATTGGCACCGGCGTGCGCGCGATCGACGCGCTCCTCACGTGCGGCCGCGGACAGCGCATCGGCGTCTTCGGCGGCAGCGGCGTCGGCAAGAGCACGCTGCTCGGCATGATGGCGCGCGGCACGGAGGCGGATGTCGTCGTCCTGTGCCTCGTCGGTGAGCGCGGACGCGAAGTCCGCAGCTTTCTCGAACACGATCTCGGTCCGCGCGGTCGCGAACGCTCCGTCGTCGTCGTCTCGACGTCGGACAGCCCGGCGCTCGCGCGCCAGCGCGCGGCGTACGCCGCCACGGCCATCGCCGAAGCCTTCCGCGACGCCGGCCGCCACGTGCTCCTGATGATGGACTCGATCACGCGGTTCGCGATGGCGCAGCGCGAGGTCGGACTCGCGGCCGGGGAGCCGCCGACGGCGAAGGGCTATCCGCCCTCGGTCTTCGCGCGCCTGCCGGGCCTGCTCGAGCGTGCGGGCGCCGTCACCGGGAAGGGCAGCATCACGGCGTTCTACACCGTGCTCGTCGAAGGCGATGATCACAACGAACCGGTCGCCGACGCCGTGCGCGCGATTCTCGACGGCCACATCGTGCTTTCGCGCGACCTCGCCGCGAAGAACCACTATCCGGCCATCGACATCCTGCAGAGCGTCAGCCGGACGATGCCCGACGTCACCACGGTCGCGCACCGCGAGCGCGCGGGCGCGGTCCGCGAATGGCTCGCGACGATTCGCGACAACGACGACCTCGTCAGCGTCGGCGCCTACGTGCCGGGCAGCAACCCGCGCGTCGACACGGCGTTCGCGCATCGCGACGCCGTCGGCCGCTTCCTGTGTCAGCCCGCCGACATGGACGTCCGGCTGGCCGACGCCATCACGCAACTGCACAGCCTCTGATCATGGCGGCCTTTCACTTCCGCGCGGCCGCGGCGCTCGATCTGCGTCGTCGCGAGGAAACGACGGCGGCGGCTGCGTTGTCGCGCGCGGAGGCCCGATTTCACGAGGCCGAAGCCGAGCGCGAGCGCGCCGACGCCGAGCGCGCGGCCGCGCAGGCCGACCTCGTCACCATCGCGCGACGCGGGATCGATCCCGGCGTGCTCGAGTGGCACCGGAATTGGATTGTCCGTCTGGCGGCAAACGTGGGCCGGCGGCGACGCGAGGTCGACGACCGGGCCCGCGACGTGCGCACGGCCACGACGGCGTGGCACATGAGCCGGCGGCGGCGACTGGCGCTCGAACGGCTGCGCGACCGCGCGTGGCGGCGCTACGCCGAGGCCGAGCGGCGCGAAGAGAACCGCGCCATGGACGAGCTCGCGCGCATCCGCTTCGTGATGACCGAGCCGGAAAGGGAGTGAACCGTCATGGTCGATCCAGTGTCCCAGGACGCCGCCAGTCAGTCGGCGGCCGCGCAGACATCCACCAGCTCGTCGACGACGACAGCGCCGTCGAAGACCTTGGGCCAGGACGCGTTCCTGTCGCTGCTCGTGACGCAGCTCGAGCACCAGGACCCGCTGTCGCCGCAGGACAACAGCGAGTTCATCGCCCAGCTCGCGCAATTCAGTTCGCTCGAGAGCCTGCAGCAGATCGAGGGCGACACGTCCGCGCTCCGCAGCATGTTCGAAACCGGCCTCGGCGCTGTGACCGACACGCCGGCTCCCGATGGAGGTGCCTAAATGTCCGTGGGTTCTTTTTCCGCCGCCTTGTCCGGGCTCGATGCCAATCAGCAGAAGCTGAGCGTCATCGGGAACAACCTGGCCAACCTGAACACGGTCGCCTACAAGGCGTCGACCGTGAACTTCGACGACCTCGTCAGCCAGTCGATCGGCGGGTCGAGCGACAACCCGATGCAGATCGGTCTCGGCGTCACCGTCGGATCGATCACGCCCAACTTCACGCAGGGCAACATCGAGAACACCGGCGTGCCGACCGACGTCGCCATCCAGGGGCAGGGCTTCTTCCTCGTGGGTGACGCGGACAACCGGTCGTACACGCGCGCCGGCAACTTCAGCTTCGATCCGAACGGCGTGCTCGTGACCTCGGACGGTCAGCCCGTGCAGGGCTATACGGCCGTCGATCCCGCGACGGGCGGCATCGACACGAGCGGCCAGCCGAGCGACATCGTCATTCCGCCCGGCGTGCTCCGCCAGCCGACGCCGACGACCTCGTTCGGCACGTTCACGAACCTCGACGCGTCGGCGCCCACGGGCACGACGCACGCCTCGTCGGTGCAGATCTACGACTCGCTCGGCGTGTCGCACATCGAAACCGTCACCATGACGAAGACCGCCACCAACGGGAAGTGGGACTACAGCATCACCGTGCCCGGCGAAGACGTGAGCGGCGGCACCGCGGGGACGCCCAAGGAGATCGCGAAGGGCACGCTCGAGTTCAACGGCGTCGGCACGCTCACCAAGGTCGACGGCAATGACGCGGCCGATGTCAGCATCACCAGCCCGACCTGGGCGAACGGCGCGACCGCGGCGAACTTGTCCTGGGATCTGGTCGACGCGAACGGGACGCCGACGATCACCAACTACGCCGCACCATCCGCGACGTCGTCGACCGTGCAGAACGGCGCGCCAACCGGATCGGTGTCGAGCGTCATCAGCATCAACGCGTCGGGCGAGCTCGTCGCCTCGTTCGGCATGGGGCAGTCGGTGACCGTCGGTCAGCTCGCGACGGCCACGTTCAACAACCCGGCCGGGATGATCAAGCTCGGCACGAACCTGTACAGCCAGAGCGAAGCCTCGGGCATTCCGAGCGTCGGCACGCCCGGCACGGGCGGCCGCGGACCGCTGATCGGCAGCGCGCTCGAGCAGTCGAACGTGGACATCGCGAACGAGTTCACCCAGATGATCCTCGCGCAGCGCGGCTATCAGGCGAACTCCAAGAGCATCACCGTGGCCGACGAGCTGCTCGTCGACACGCTCGACCTCCTGCGCTGACGGCCGGAGTAGTGCGCCGTGAGTCTCAGTCCCCTCCCCGCCGGCACGGCGTCGGCATCGGCCTCGCGCGCGATGCCGATGTCCGCCGTCCGGCCGCCGCGCGCGGCCGGCGCGCCGGCGAGCGCGTTCGACGCGCTCGTCGACGATCTGTCGTCGCCCGCCGGCGCGGCCGACGGATCGTCGCCCGCGACGGCACCGGGCCAACCGGCCGCGGCAAGCCGCAACGGAACGCCTGCGGTTGGCGTGACGGCGGCCGATCCTGGTGCGACGTCGGTGCCCTCGTCCGAATCTGACGCGACATCTGACGCGAAGCCGAAGACCGACGCGGCGGCCGATCCCGCCTCGTGGCTGGCTGACGTCCTGGCCGGCGCCTGGTCCGGCGCATCGGGGCGCGCGGTCGATCGTTCGATGGGACCCACGACGCGATCGCGTGGAAAGCCTGGATCGAAGGACGCCGACGCGCACGACCATGACGACACCCCCGCGAACCATGCGGCCACGGCCGCATGGCCCGCGGCGCTTCCCCCTGCGCTGGCGGCCATCCTGATGGCCGCCGCCGCGGCGACCGTGCCTGCCACGGCCGAGCCGGCCGCGAATACGGCCGGCTCGGCCGAAACGACGCTGGCCGCCACTGGCGATGCGCCGCGCGCCGGCGCATCGTCCGCGGCGGCAACTGGTACGACCGTGGCGGCGTTCGCCGCCGCGTCCGTGCCTGCCATGCCCGGTGCTGGCGCACCGGCGAAGACGAAGACCACGACATCGCCACAGCCCGCGGCTGCGTCTGTCGCGGCCGCCGGTGTGGCGATGCCTGACGTCGCGCGCGCCGCGCTCGACGCGGCGATTGCCGCGACGAGCGCCGCAGCGGACGCCGCCCCTGCCGCTGCGGCGGCGAAGACGACGAAGACCGCCGCGGCGACCACGCCCGCGCGTACCGCATCGGGCGACAGCGGAGTGACAACGGCCGCTGCCCCTGCGGACAACACGACCGGCACGGGCATCAGCCCGGCGCTGGCGAACGTGCTGGCCGCGGCCCGCGCGGCGAATGCCGCACAGGCCGCTGTTGGCCAGGCGTCACAGGGCACTGGCTCCGTGTCCGCCAATGCCGCGTCCACCATCAATAAAGGTGTCGCGCAGAACGCCGTGGCGGCACCGCAAACGTCTTTGCCTTCATCCGCGTCTGGC
>CALFMR010000121.1 GCA_937880585.1 uncultured Acidobacteriota bacterium | reverse complement strand
CGCTGGAAGGATGGACGTCAAAGAACTGTAGTGACTCGATGCGCCGCGCGTATCGCGCGGCAGGGAGAACCTCGTGGCTTGGACCGTTCGAACGTGGCTGCAGCTGTTCGCGTGGGGACTTGGAGGGCTGGTCGTTCTCGTCGCTCTGGCCTACGGCGGCCTCGTCCTCGTCAGCAATCGCATGCTCGCCGCGACCGTGACGTTGCCGGCGGCGGTTCAGGACATCCAGATTCCCGATGGCAATCCCGAGGCGATCGCGCGTGGGCGCTACCTGGTCGAGCATCTGGCCGGGTGCACGGATTGCCACGGGCCGGACTTTGGCGGCCGCGTGATCGTGAACGACTTCCTCTCGGGCGAGTGGTGGGCGCCGAATCTGACGGCCGGAAACGGATCCGTCACGCGCGGCTTTCGCTCGGCCGACTGGGTGCGCGCGATCCGGCACGGAGTCGCGCCGGACGGCCACCGGCTGTTCCTGATGCCCAGCAACGAATTCGTGAACTTCAGCGATGGTGACGTGGGCTCGATCATCGCCTACGTCAGGTCGCTTCCCCCGGTGGATCGCCCGAGCCGCGGCATCCGGCTGGGCCCGGTCGACCGGCTCATGGTGGCGACGGGCCGAATCACGTTCGCGTTCGATCGCATCGACCACACGCGCGACCGCACGGCCGCCACGCCCGGACCGACGGCCGCGTGGGGGAAGGTCCTCGCCACGACGTGCAGCGGGTGCCACGGCGAAGGCTTCTCGGGCGGCACGATCGTGAACGGGAATCCGGTGTGGCCGCCGGCGCGGAACTTGACGCCGGATGCCACCGGCACGAAGGGATGGACGTTCGACCAGTTCTCCGACGCGTTCCGCCACGGCAAATTGCCCAACGGGACGATGTTGTCGACGGTCATGCCGTGGCAGGCGTTCAGCGCGATCAGCGACACCGACGCCCAGGCGCTCTACGCATTCTTCCAGTCGCTGCCGCCCAGGCCGGCCGGAAACCACTGACGCCCGCGCGAATCGGCGAGCGGGCGTGAAGGCCATTCATCGAGCGGCTCCACGTGTGGCGATTGCCCTGAGACGCGCGCGTCGCATCGATCCGGCCGAGGCGCTGAAAGCGACGGCTGATACGCGCGGACGGGTATACGATACCGTCGGCGCGGGTGCTCGGCATGTCCTCGGACCGCGAGACCACGATCGGCCGGATCTACTACGAAGCCCTAGCCCTGCCCGCTGAAGACCGAGCCGCGTTCGTCGCTGACGCCTGCGACGGCGATCCCCTCCTGCTCGAGGCACTACAGGCTCGCCTGAACCAGAGTCCACCGTCCGATTTCCTCGAACGTCCGGCCTTCGACGTGCTCGGTCATTCGGCCCGCGCCGTCAGCGCTCCGCGCGCGGCCGGACAGCAATTCGGACCGTATCGGCTGCAGGAGCTCCTCGGCCGCGGCGGCATGGGCGAAGTCTATCGGGCGCGGGACACGCGTCTTTCCCGCGACGTCGCGCTCAAGTTCCTGCCCGAGGCGTTCAGCGCCGCTCCGGATCGGCTCGCCCGGTTCGAGCGCGAAGCGCGGCTGCTCGCGTCCCTGAATCATCCGCACATCGCGGCGATCTACGGCGTCGAGGATTCGAGCGCCGGCCACGCGCTCGTGATGGAGCTCGTCGAGGGCCCGACGCTCGCCGATCGTCTCGCGCGCGGGCCAGTCCCGGTGAGCGAGGCGCTCTCGATCGCCAAGCAGATCGCCGAGGCCATCGAGTCCGCCCACGATCAGGGGATCGTGCACCGCGATCTCAAGCCCGCCAACATCAAGGTTCGGCTCGACGGGACGGTTAAAGTGCTGGACTTCGGACTGGCGAAGGCGATCGAGCCCCCGGGTCCGCCGGCGCCGCCGGCGAGTGAGGCGTCGACCACGATCGGGGCGGGGATCACCGAGTCCGGCGTCATCCTCGGTACGGCGGCCTACATGTCGCCCGAGCAGGCCCGCGGCCAGCGGGTGAACGCGCAGACCGACATCTGGGCGTTCGGCTGCGTGGTGTACGAGATGTTGACTGGACGCGTGGCCTTCGGCGGCGCCACGCTCACCGACACGCTCGCCGCCGTCATCGATCGCGAACCGGACTGGACGGCCCTGCCGCGCTCGACGCCTGGCGCCGTCGTCCGTCTGTTGCACCGCGCCCTCGAGAAGAATCCCGCCCGCCGGTTGCACGCGATCGCCGACGCGCGCCTCGATCTCGAGGAGGCGCCGGAGGCGACGACCGTGCCGGCCGTGGGTGTGACGACCGCGCCGCGCCCGCGGCGCGCGCTGATGATCGGCGCGGCCACGATTGGCCTCATCCTCGTGCTGGGGGCCGCCGCGATGCTGCTCATGCGCGGCGAGAGCTCAGCCGCGTCGCGCACGCCGACACGGCTCTCGATTGCCGCGCCTGGACAGGTGACACCGCAGACGTCGGTCGCCGTCTCGCCCGACGGCCGCCGGCTGGCGTTCGTGTCGACCGACGCGTCGGGCCGGTCGCTGCTCTGGGTGCGCGATCTCGACGCGTTGACGCCGCACGTCCTCACCGGCACCGAGGACGCGGCGCATCCGTTCTGGGCGCCAGACGGGTCGGCGATCGGGTTTCTCGCGGGCGGGAAATTGAAGCGCGTGGACGCGACCGGCGGCCGGGTGCTGACGCTGGCTGACGTGACCACCCGGAACGGGGCCGCGTGGAGCCGGACCGGAGTCATCCTCTTCACGCCACAGGCCGGAGTGCTCGCCACCGTTCCGGACACGGGCGGTCCGGTGTCCACGGTTCGCGCCGGACAGGATGCCGGCGTCTGGCCGTCCTTCCTGCCCGACGGCCGGCACTTCCTCTTCTTCCGATACGGTCCCGACGCCGTGCGCGGCGTGTACGTCGGGTCGCTCGACGACCACACGAGCAAGCGAGTCCTTGCGACCGACTACCAGGCGTCGTTCGCCGCGCCGGACTCTCTGCTGTTCGTGCGCGGCGACGGCCTGTTGTTCGCGCAGCACTTCGACCTCACGCGTCTGGCCTTGACCGGTGCGCCGACGGCCGTGGCCGAAGGGGTGTGGACGTTTCGCGAGGCGGCTCGTGTGAGCGCGTCGGCGGGCGGCAGCGTCATCGCGTACATCAACGCGACGCTGGCGAACACCGAGCTGGCGTGGTTCGATCGGACGGGCCGGCCGATCGGAATCGTCGGGGATCCTGGTCCGTATCAGAACCAGGGGCCGCGCATCGCGCCCGACGCCACGCGCGTCGCCGTCGCGCGTGGGGCGGCGGGCGGCCAGATCTGAGTGACGCGGCTCGCCGACAACACGGCAATGCGGCTCACGCTGCAACCGGGAGCCGCCGAGCCCATCTGGTCGGACGACGCGAGCCGCATCCTTTTTCAATGGGCGCGGGGACCGGCCGAGAGCGTCGTGTCCGTGCAGGACGCCAGCGGCAACGGTCCGGCCACGGACGTCGGCGCGATCGGTACTGGCCACGTGTGGGACTGGTCGCCGGACGGCCGGCGGATCGTCTTTGGCAAACTGGTGCCGGGACAGGCCGTGGGGCTCTGGGTGCTGCCGGTCGGCGCGAACGGCGCCGCCGTGCCGTTCGCCGATTCGCGGTTCAACGAGACGCAGGCCCAGATCGCGCCTGACGGCCGATGGATCGCCTACACGTCGTACGAATCCGGACGAGACGAAGTGTACGTCGACAGTTTTCCCACGGCCGGCAACCGGCGCCAGATCTCCGTCGGTGGCGGCATGCAGCCCCGCTGGCGGCGCGACGGATCGGAGCTGTTCTATCTGTCGCCGGACCAGATCCTGATGGCGGTGCCAGTGACCACGACGCCGGGACGCTTCGACGCGGGACGGGCGCGGCCGCTGTTCCGGACGCAGATCGTGCCGCAGGGCAGCCAGTCGATCTGGTTCGACACGATGTACGACGTGACGCCCGACGGGCGGCGCATCCTGGTCAATGGGCCGCCCGCCGATCCCGGGCCGCCGATGACCGTGGTCCTCAACTGGTCGGCGGGTTCGAGGTGACTCGTCGACTGGTGGCGCCGTGCGCGGGGAGCGGCGGCCGCAAGCGCGGATGGTCGTTGACGTAAATAACTTTGTTAAATAAAGTCTAGGGCCATGAGCGCGCCCGGCACGCGTAAACGCCATCGCCTCGGCTGGTTCCGCGTGTCCTGGCTCGACGTCAAAGTCGGCGTCCGGATGCTGGCACGATATCCGGGCCTCACGCTCGTCGGCACCCTGACGATGGCCTTCGCGATCGCGTTGGGAACGCTCTACTTCGAGGGCCTTCACAAGTTTGAAAACCCCCGATTGCCCGTCCGCGACGCCACTCGCGTGATTTCGATCGTCGACTGGGACGCGGGCAAGGGCAGACCGGACGAGCAGGCGCTGTACGATTTCACGATCTGGCGCGACCAGGTGAAAACGGTGGACGACCTCGGCGCGGCCATCGCCTTCGTGCGTAACCTCGTCACACCCGACGAGCGAGTCGAGCCCGTGGAGGGCGCGGCGATCAGCGCCAGCGCCTTCGCGTTGATGGCGCGCCCGCCGCTTCTCGGCCGCACGCTCATGGCGCGCGACGAACAAGCGGGCGCATCGCCCGTCGTGGTAATCGGATACGCCCTGTGGAAGGCGCGTTTCGGGAGCGAGGTGTCGGTGCTCGGACGCTCGGTGACGCTCGGCACCGAGACCGCCACCATCGTCGGCGTCATGCCGGAGGGATTCGGTTTCCCCGTGAGCCAGCGCCTCTGGGTGCCGCTGCGGATCGACCGCTCGACGGTCGCCCCACGCACCGGCCCGGCCGTGTCGGTCTTCGGCCGCCTGGCACCCGGTGCATCGATTCAGAGTGCGCAGGCCGAGCTCGATACGATCGCCGCGCGCCTCGCCTCGGCGAATCCGACGGCCTACAAGAACCTGAGACCACGCGTCACGCCGTACGCGAAACCGATTCTCGAGGGCGGCGATGCGCCGTTCGTGAAGAGGCTTCTGACTCTCGTGAACGGCATCTTCGTGCTGCTGCTGGCGATCGTGTGCGCGAACGTCGCCACGCTCGTGTTCGCCCGATCGGCCACGCGCGGATGGGAGATCACCGTGCGAACCGCGCTGGGCGCGACGCGCGGTCGCATTGTCGTGCAGCTGTGTCTCGAGGCGCTCGTACTCGCCGGCGTGGCGGCGGTCGTGGGACTGACTCTCGCGAAAGTCGCGCTGCGTTGGACGCTGGACGTGATTGGCCCTCGGTCGCTCCCGTTCTGGATCGACGACAGCCTGTCGTGGACGACCGTGTTGTACGCGCTGCTGCTCACGGTTTTCGGCGCCGCGATCGTCGGCATTCTCCCAGCCTTGCGCGTCACGAAGCTCAACGTGCAGGAGGCCCTGCGCAACGAGAGCGGGGCACGTTCGACCTTGCGATTCGGGGGCTTCTGGACTGCGGTCATTGTCGCGCAGGTCGCCATCACCGTCGCCTTCCTGCCGCGAGCCGCGAATGGCGTGTTCGACGCCAACCGCTTTC
>CALFMR010000120.1 GCA_937880585.1 uncultured Acidobacteriota bacterium | reverse complement strand
GAAATTGAATTCCCCGTGAAGATGCGGGGTTCCTGCGGTCAGACGGAAAGACCCCGTGCACCTTTACTATAGCTTTGCAATGGCATTCGTGACTGCTTGTGTAGGATAGCTGGTAGACTTTGAAGCTCGGGCGCCAGCTCGGGTGGAGTCGAAAAGTGAAATACCAGCCTAGTGGTTATGGCTGTCTAACCGCGTCCCGTTATCCGGGGCCGGGACATTGCATGGTGGGTAGTTTGACTGGGGCGGTCGCCTCCCAAAGAGTAACGGAGGCGTGCGATGGTAGGCTCAGAGCGGTCGGAAATCGCTCGTTGAGTGCAATGGCATAAGCCTGCCTGACTGCGAGACTGACAAGTCGAGCAGAGACGAAAGTCGGTCATAGTGATCCGGTGGTCCCGCGTGGAAGGGCCATCGCTCAACGGATAAAAGGTACGCCGGGGATAACAGGCTGATCTGAGCCAAGAGTTCACATCGACGCTCAGGTTTGGCACCTCGATGTCGGCTCATCGCATCCTGGGGGTGTAGCAGCTCCCAAGGGTCCGGCTGTTCGCCGGTTAAAGCGGTACGTGAGCTGGGTTTAGAACGTCGCGAGACAGTTCGGTCTCTATCTGCCATGGGCGCAGGAGATTTGAGTGGGGCTGACCTTAGTACGAGAGGACCGGGTTGGACGCACCTCTGGTGTACGAGTTGTCGCGCCAGCGGCAGCGCTCGGTAGCTATGTGCGGACGGGAGAAACGCTGAAAGCATCTAAGCGTGAAACCCTCCACGAGATGAGATCTCCCTGGATCGCAAGATCCCTGAAGGCACCTGGAAGATGACCAGGTCGATAGGTCGGGTGTGGACACGTCGCGAGACGTGAAGCTAACCGATACTAATCAGCCGTGAGGCTTGACCATTGATTTCTTTGTTTCAACGCTCACGAACGTGGTGACGAGAAACTACCGTTTGCAGGATATTCAGTTGGAAGGGCCGCGCGCGTGCGCGGTCCGACCGTTCGCGGAGGGCCGCCGGCAACGACGGCCACCCGCATGTGCCGGCGGACGTATGTTCCGCCGCCACACTCAAGACATCGCGCCAAGACGCCCGCAACGGGGAGGACGTCCGAGGCCAGCAAGGATCCGGCGGAGAGACTCCGCCGAATCGGTTTCCCGGTGGTCATAGGAGCAGGGTCACACCCGTTCCCATTCCGAACACGGAAGTTAAGACTGCTACCGCCGATGGTACTGCATGGGTAACTGTGTGGGAGAGTAGGTCGCCGCCGGGATTATTTCTCGAACGACAAGGGCCGATGCGCTGCATCGGCCCTTTTTTTGTGTCTGTTGCACGGAGCCGGGCGCGCACTCCGCGGCCAGGCGCCGGGTCGTGCGCGTCAGCCGCCGCGGGATCCCACGGCCGCGCCGACGAGCCAATCCACCTACTCGAGCGGCGCGATCGCGCGCAGCCGGCCGTTCAGCCGCGCAAGATCCCAATTCGCGCGAAGCTCGGCCAGGTGTCGCGCCCGCCACTCGAGCACGAGCCCGAGTGCGCGCGGCGGAAAGCGGCCCGTCACGGTGCCGCTGTCGATGTCGATCTGCACGTGATGCTCGGCCGCGAAGGCATCGAACCGCGGTACGTGGCCGTCTTCGTAGAAAATCGCAATGGCGATCCCGAAAAATCGGCTGATCTCGTTCATGGCGCCATGGCTCCCGCGCGACACGAGCGCCCGGTCAGCGAAGACCGGAGGAAGCCGCGTGCGAGTCTTCACCGCCCGCCAGACGTCGACCGATATCGACACGCGCGCCGACGCTGACGGGCGCTCTGTTCACGATTCCGGCGCCGACTATTGCAAGACGCCGGCCCGTCGCGGTCCGGCTGGCCCGCGCGTCGCCAACAGCGAAAAACCACAGGAAAATCAGCTGAGTCCGCGATCAGGCCGAGTGTCGCCGCCGGTGTTCCGGCACATCGCTACCCACGCCCGCCTGCCGTCTAGCCCTGATGGGAACATCCTTCCCGCGGCTCCCGTCGCTCACGTAAGATCGCCGGCGTCCCGCTGTCACCGAATCTTCACGTATGACCACGCGGCCGCGTCGTAGTTCAGGTGAGATGGAGATGAAGGAGTCCGCGCCCGCGCCGGACCGGCACGTGCCGGTGCCCGAGCGGCCTCGCCGCGCGCTGGTCGTCGAAGACGAACCGCACATCCGAGAGCTCGTCGCGCTGCACCTTCGACTCGAGGGCCTGGACGTCGCCGAGGCCGGCGCCGGCGATGCCGCGCTCCGGCAAACCGAGGCCGAGCGCTTCGACCTCGTCGTCCTCGACCTGATGCTGCCGCGCGTCGACGGCGTGACTGTGTGCCGCGAGATCCGGCGGCAGCGGTTGAACGCCGACGTTCCCATCCTGATGCTCACCGCGCGCCGCGAAGAGACCGACAAGGTCCTCGGTCTCGATAGCGGGGCCGACGACTACCTCACCAAGCCGTTTGGCATCCGCGAACTTCTCGCGCGCGCCCGTGCGTTGCTGCGCCGGCCTCGCGCCGATCGGATCGGCCCTCCAGGTCTGTCGCGGACGCCGATCGCCGCCGGTGCGCTGCGCATCGATCCCGCGCGGCGTCAGGCGACCGTCGACGGTGCGGCGATCGATCTCACACCGCACGAGTTCGACGTCTTGCACCTGCTCGCCTCGCACCCGGGCATCGTGTTCACGCGCGAGATGCTGCTCGCGCGCATCTGGACCGAAGACACGCACGTCACCGAGCGCAGCGTCGACACGCTCGTCAAGCGCCTGCGTCAGAAGATCGAGGCCGACACGCGCGATCCGCGTCTCATCCTCACCGTCTGGGGCACGGGCTACAAGTTCGCCGATGTCTGACCCGGTCTGGTATCGCAGCCTGTACTGGCGCATCGCGCTGGGCTTCATCGCCCTGCTGGCTGCGTTGCTCGCCGCGCAGGGCCTCGTGTTCCTATGGATGACCGGCCGGATGGTGGATCTGTTCCCCAACCGGTCGCCCGCGCAGTTCGCCAACACACTCGCCGCCGACGTCGGCGCGCTCCTGTCCGGCCAGCCAGGCGCGGACATCGACAGCTACTTGAACGGCCGCTACGCGTCGGTGCCCCGCGGCTTCGTCATCGCGCTCGACGACGGGCGGTTGACGGTGAGCCGGAGGGTACCGCCGCCGCCTTCGCTCGTGCGCGCCACGCGCGGCCGTCTGTTCGATACGCTTCACCCGGGCGGCGTGCCCCCCATCGGCGAAGAGCGTCGCGGCCGGGGAGCCGGAGGCGGCGATCGCGGTCGCCGCTTTTTCGGCGACGGGTTCGGCCAGTCCTCCTGGACCGCCGAGTACACGCCCGTCTTCGTGCGTGGCCGGCAAGTCGGGCTCGTGGGTGTCGCGCGCGAGCCACCACCGCTGTCGCTCGCGCTCCGCGCGCTAGGTCCGACGCTGGCCGTTGTCGCGCTCGTCCTGCTCGTCGCCGGCACGGCCGTCGCCGCGCTCGTCATCGCGCGTCCGACGCACCGCCGCCTCCGCGGCCTACAGCACGTGGCACGCGCCATCGGCGCCGGCGACACGACCGCACGCGCGCCCGAGTCGGGCGGCGACGAGGTGACGCTCTTCGCGCGCGCGTTCAACGAGATGGCCGGGCAGCTCGAGCAGCGCACGCACGCGCTGGAGGATGCCGACCGGACGCGTCGTCAACTCTTGGCCGACGTCTCGCACGAATTGATGACGCCGCTCGCGGCCATCCGCGGATACGTCGAGACGCTCGGCATGGCCGACCTGCCGCTCGACGAGGCGACGCGCGCGCGGTACCTGCAGATCGTCAACGAGGAAACCGAGCGGCTCGAGCACATCATCGGCGACCTGCTCGACCTCGCGCGGCTCGAAGGTGGCGGAGGCGCGCTGCGCATCGAATCGGTGGCGGTGGCGCATTTGCTCGATCGCATCCGTGATCGGCACGATCCGGTCGTTCGTGACCAGGGCATCGCGCTTCGCACGACGCAGGACGCAACCGTCGAGACGATTCCGGCCGACCCCAATCGTCTCGAACAGGCGCTGCAGAACTTGGTCGCCAACGCCATCCGCCACACGCCGGAGGGCGGCACGGTCGACGTCCACGTGTCGCGCAAGGACGACCTCGTCGTCTTCACGATCGAAGACACGGGATCGGGCATCGCGCCCGAGCATCTGCCGCATGTCTTCGATCGCTTCTACAAGGCGGACGAGTCGCGCACCGGCACCGCCGTACCGTCGGGCAGCGGCCTCGGTCTCTCGATCGTCCAGGCCATCGTCGCGCGCCATGGTGGGACGGTCAGCGCCGAGAACGTGCCGGGCGGCGGCGCCCGGTTCACGATCGCGCTGCCGGCCGATTCGATGAGACACTGACAGGTGAATGGCTGCTTCCGCGCCATGGAAACGAGCTCTCGTCGCCAGTCTGGCGGCTGCCGCGCTGTGGGTCGCGGCGCCGCGTCCCATTCGCGCTGACCTGCCGCCGTTCGGCGGGACGGACGCGTATCTCGCCGATCTCGCTGCCCATCGCGCGAAGACGATGGCGCGGCTCGGACCGGAGTCGGTGTTGGTCGTGTGGAGCGCGCCGGCGCGCGTGTACTCGGCGGACATCGACTACAAATACCGGCAGAATTCCGATCTGCTGTATCTCACCGGTCTCGATCAGGAAGAGACGATTCTCGTGCTCGCGCCGGGTGCGGCTGGCCAGAAGGTGACCGTCTTCACGCGCGCGGCCGATCCGTTTCGCGAGCTCTGGTACGGCCACATCCTGACGCCGGCCGAAGTGACGTCGACGAGCGGCATCACGGCGGTGTATCCCGAGCACGGGCATGAAGCGTTCGATGCGTTCATGGCACGTCTGCTCGGCGATGACGACCACGGCGCAACGGGAGCGTCACGGACGCCAGCAGGCGAGTTCGCTGCTGCGAAGACCGCGGGCCGTGCGCGCCTCTGCACGGCCGACGCCCTCGACGTCGACGCGCAGGATCCAGCCGAGCCGCCGCCCGACCGCTCGCACGTTGCGTGGGTGCATCAGATGGCCGCGCGTTATCACGGCGTCACTGCATGCAGCGCACGCGACGTGCTCGACGCCGAGCGCGCGATCAAGACGCCGTACGAACAGCTCGTCCTCCGCCACAGCGTCGAGATCTCGGCCGAAGCGCAGGTCGAAGGCATGAAGGCGGCGCGGCCGGGACGCTGGGAATACGAAGTTCAGGCCGCCATCGAATATTGGTCGCGTGCGCACGGTGCGCTCGAGCAGGGGTATCCGTCGATCGTCGCGAGTGGTCCGAACGCGACGACGCTGCACTATCTGGAGTCGACGCGGCAGATGCGCGACGGCGACCTGTTGCTCGTCGATGCGGCGTCGAGCTTCGAGCATCTGACGGGCGACATCACGCGGACCTATCCGGTCAACGGTCGCTTCACGCGCGACGAGCGCGCGCTCTACGAGCTCGTGCTGCGCGCGCAGGACGCCGGCATCGCGGCCGCCCGGCCAGGAGCGACGCAGACGGCGGTGAATGACGCGGCTCGGGCGGTCTTTGCCGACGGGCTTCGTCCGCTGGGACTCATTACGCCGCTCGCCGACGCCGCGTCGCAAGTGAGCCTCTGGTTTCCGCACGCGCCCACGCACGGCATCGGCCTCGACGTGCACGATCCACTAGACCGGCTCGACGTGGGCACGACGTTCGTCATCGAGCCGGGCCTCTACATCCGCCCGGCCGCGCTCGACGGCCTGCCGAAGACACCGGACGGTGCCGCCCTCCGCGCCGCGCTCGCTCCCGCCGTGGCGAAATATCGCGACATGGGCGTCCGCATCGAGGACTCGTTCCTCATGACGGCCGACGGCCCCGTCATGCTCTCCGCCAAGGCGCCTCGTCGCATCCCCGACATCGAACGCGTCGTCGGCACGCGGCGGTAGCACGCGCCTGACACAGTTTTTTCACAGGCTGCCGCCGGCGGCCGGCGGAACGCGGCTCGGCGGCCGGTCGTAACACTGAACGTCCATCGGCGCCAGCGTGCGGCGCGTCCGATTGGCCAGAGGCGACCATGCCGGCTCGGAGCGTGAAAGGGATCGGGACGATTGCCGCCGTCGCGGCGCTGGTCTTCGCCGCAGCTGCGTGGCCGCGCGCGGCCGGAGCCCCGCAGGACGGGGCGCCCCAGGCACCGACGGTGTCCGCGCCAGCGGCATCCTCACAGCCCGGCACGCCCTGCCGCATCCATGGCGTCGTGAGCCATGACGGCCTGCCACTGCCCGGCGCATCCATCGTCGCGCGCCGCAGCGGCGTGATTGCGGCGGCCACCTCAACCGATCTCGACGGCACGTACGCGCTGCTCCTGCCGGCCGGCGCGGCCGACCTGCACATCGAGCTCACGGCATTCGTCGCCGCCGACAAGATCGTCACGATCGACGCGGCGTCCTGCAACGCGACGCTCGACGTCAATCTGCCGCTCGTCTCCCGTACGCCGGGCGCGTCGATGCCGGTCGCCGCGGCGCTGCCGACCGCTGGTGCGACAGGGGCCGCCGAGCCCGGTGCGGCGGCATCGCCATCGCCGACCGGCCGTGACGGCGCGAACACGCCGGCCACGGCTTCCGCGTCGGCCACGGGCAACGGCCGGCGCGGACGCGGAGCGGGTGCTGGCGCGGCCGGTGCGTCGCGATTCCAGTCGTTGTCGGTGCGGACCGAGGACGTGGCGTCCGGCACGGCCGGTGCCGACTTGCTGGCGTCCGATACAGACCTGACGACCGATCCGGCCGCCCGGCTGCTTCCTCCTGGCTTCTCGACCGACGCGCCGACCGAGTCGGTGGCGGTGAGCGGCAGCATGGTCTCGCTCGACCGGGGTCAGCTCGAGGACCGTCTCGCGTCAATCGGTCGCGGCGACTTCAGGCTGGGTGACGCGACCGGACCGCCAATCGCGGGCGCGACCCTCGGCGGGCCCGGCGGCCTCATCGGCCGCGGCGGTGGACCAGGCGGTTTCGGCGGACGCGGCGGCTTTGGCGGCCGCCTGGGTGGAGCGAATCGCATACAGGTCAACGCGAACTACGACGTCGGTTCGTCCGCGCTCGACTCGGCACCGTACGCGCTTCGCGGCGACGCGCCCTCGAAGCAGGGGTATCTGCAACAGACGATGTCGACGACCATCGGCGGCCCCGTGAAGATCCCGCACATCTACGACGGCACGGGGCGGACGACGTTCAACTTCAGCTATACCGGAAATCATCAGGGCAGCGTCTTCGATCAATACGCGACCGTGCCCGATGCCGCGTTTCGCGCGGGAGATTTTTCGTCGAGTTCGTCTCCGATCATCGACCCGCTGACGGGCCTGCCGTTCGCCGGCAATCAGATTCCGGCCAATCGTCTCGATCCCACGTCGCTGGCGCTCCTGCAGTTCATTCCCGAGCCCACGCTGTCGGGCAGCGTGCAGAACTATCGCCGTCTCAGCACGCAGCACACGGCGAACGACACGTTCAACCTGCGCTTCACGCACAGCCTCACCGGCCAGCAGACCGGCCGCGGGGGCCGCGGCGGCTTCGGCGGACGGGGCGGCCGTGGAGGGCAGCA
>CALFMR010000119.1 GCA_937880585.1 uncultured Acidobacteriota bacterium | reverse complement strand
TTTGAAGTCTTCGCCTTCGAAGCCCGCGCCCCGGATCTGTTCCGCGAACAGCCCGTCGACGACGGAGTGGTTGATGTGCTCGAGAAACTGTCCGTAGACGTGCGGATCGATCGTCCCGAGCCGACGGTCGGTGTCGACCTGGAGGATCGCGACGCCGGCTGGCGTCGTCTGCCGCGCCTGCGCCGCGACGAATGGGCGCGATGACGCGACGAGCGCCGCGGCACACGCGCCCGCTGCCAGAAGACCGCGATTCACGTGCGTGACCCGAGGGCTATCGCGTCTTCAATCGCAACACCGTCACCGAATGCGCCGGCAGCTCGTGCGTGAACGTCGTCCCCGCGTCGTGAATCGTGACGGGAACCGGGACGACCTTGCGCGGCTCCGCGACGGTGTTCACCGCATCGAGCGCGCCGGTCAGCATCTCGCCTGACGCCTCCTTCGCGATCGACGGCACGCTTTTGACGTCGATGCGCAGCGGCTGCGCCGTGGCCTGCACGTTGACGAGCTTCAGGATGACGTCGCCGGTCGCCGCATCGCGCGTCGCGCTGGCGTAGAGGCCGTCGAACGGACCGGTCGGGCCCTGCGGCCCGCGGCGGCCGCGCCCGCCCGCGCGGCCCGGCCGTGGCGGCGGGGCGGGCGCGACGGGAATCTCGTTCAACGAGAGCCGCGGCAGCGGATCGAATGACGCGGGCAGGACGACGTTGCCGCGGTTGTTCGAGAACATCTTCTGCACGTAGTAGGACGGCGACCCGAAGCTCGTGAGCGCGTCGTAACCGATCAGGTTGACGGCCCACTGCCGTCCGCCCGGGTTGACGTTGACGAAGAGCGGCGCATACGAGTTCATCGTCACGACGTCCGCGTTGCGCTCGAGCCCGGTGAGCCACGCGGCGTCGGCGAGCGCGAACGCCACCATCGGCGTGTCGCCCGTGCGCGGGCTGTTGGTGGCCCACTCGCCGACGAAGATCTTCGTCGCCGACCGGCTGTAGCCATCGTACAGATGCGCCTGCGCCAGCGCCGTCGGAATCGTCATGTAGAAGTGATCGTCGAGCCGATCCGGCTGATGCGTGTACGTGAAATCCGTGTCCTGCGACCGCATCGTCGAGATGATCTTCAGCGAGGGATACTTCGCCGTGATCGCGTCGGCGATCATCGTGAAGCGTTCGTCGTAGCTGGCCTTGCCGTCGTTCAGCCAGTCCTCGTTGCCGATCTCGACGTAGTGGAGCGTGAACGGCTTCGGATGCCCGTCCCTGACGCGGCGCGCGCCCCACGTCGTGTTGGGGCCGCCGGTCACGTACTCGATCTCGTCCAGCGCGTCCTGCACGACCGGTTTGAGGGCATCGCCCGTGAGGATGTTCGCGCCGCGATCGATGTGCAGGCCCGCGTAAACCGCGAGCAGCGGCTCCATGTGCAGGTCCTCGCACCATTCGAGGAACTCGACGAGGCCCACGCCGTCCGAGGACCGATAGCGCCACGGGCTCATGTGCGTCGGCCGCTGCTCGAGCGGACCAATTGTCGCTTTCCAGTTGAAGCGGTTCTCGTAGTTCGGACCTTCGAGGTAGTTGCCGCCGGGGAAGCGCAGGAAGCTCGGCTTCATCGCCGCCAGCAGTTCCATGATGTCCGGACGCATGCCGTTCGGGCGGTTGTTGTACGTGGGCGGGAAGAGCGAGACCAGCGTGACCCAAAGCGTGCCCGGGCCCCCGCTCGAGATGACGAACTGGTTCGTCGTCGACGGCGTGAGCGCGCCCGTCTTCAGCGTCGCGGTGTACTTCTTCCACTGGCCCGTGAGCGGACCGACCGTCGCGGAGGCGAGCGCGTGGCCATCGGCGCTCTCGATCGCGACCGTCGCCCTGCCACGCGCGCCGCCGTCGGCCTTCGCGTAGAACGACGCGCGGTAGGTGGTGTTCGGCCGCGCGGGAATGCCCCAGAACCCTTCATTGGCCACGCCGACCCGCTGGCCGGACGCGATGGCCGTCGTCGTCAGCTTCAGCGACGAGGTGAGGGCAGTGTTCGGCACGGGGCTGCTCGTGTCGACGGCGATCGTCGCCTCCACGCCGGCGTCCTTCACGACGGACCAGTGATCCGGCGCGTCGGGGTTGTCCTTCAGCGATCGGTTGCGAATCAACTCCGCGTACAGGCCGCCGTCGTAGGAAAAGTTGATCTCCTCGGTCATCAGGCCGTAGAACATCGGGTCCAGCGTCGCGCCGGGACGATCCGCCTGCACGGTCAGCGTGACGGGCGATTGCGCCCGGACGCGAGGCGCCATCGAGACCGCGGCGGCCGCGGCCGCGACGACAAGAGACCCGAGCAACCGGACGCGCCAGGATGACGTCATGGTCCTTCCCTCCGAAAAATGTGGGCGGCGGCATCATCGCACGATTTCCGCCGCCGGACGCGACCAGCCGCTGCGTCAGACGGGGGCCACGTTCCAATAAAGGTTGTAGCGCTCGTGCGCGAGGCGATAGTACGGCGCCAGTTCCACGTCGCGCGGACGCCCGATCCCGACGGTCCGGAACACGAGCGGATCGTGCGCGTCGGGCTGCACGTGCTCGATGAGTGACGTCGCGTCGCCCGCCAACGTCGGCACGTCGATGGCGGCGTTCAGCATCGTGCCCGATTCGCGCTCGTTGACGATGATCTGCGAACCCGGGGAAAGCCCCGCCTGGCCGAGACGTCCCGCCAGCACGATCGGGCCGTAGACGAACGCCACATGATCGGGCGCCCCGGGCAGGGCTTCCGTGCGGAGACGCATCGGTAGATCGATGTCGATGCGATCGCCGCGGCGCCATTCGCGATCGAGGACGACGTAGCCATTGGCGCCGGCGCGTGCGGGCATGGCGCGCCCGTTGATGCGCACGGCCATGTCCGGGCACCAGCGCGGCTGCCGGACGCGAATCGCCGCGCGGACCGGCCGGTCGCTCGTGACCTCCAGCCGCGTGCGGGGTTCGTCCGGGAAGAGCGTCGTCTGGCGCAGGCTCAGTCCACTGGCCGTCGACGCAACCGTCGAGGCGATGTAGAGGTTGACCCACAGGCCGTCGGCGTCTTCGAAATAGATCGAGTCCCCGTACTTCGCATGGTTCTCCATGCCGGTGCCCGTGCAGCACCAGAACGATCGGTCCGGCGTGTGGAAGAGCCTGACGTAGCCCGGCCGCGTCGACTGGAAATACGTCATCATGCCGGACTCCGGATCCTGCGACGCGAGGATGCCGTTGTACAGCGCGCGCTCGTAAAAGTCGGCATAGGTGGCCGACGGCGCCGTCTGGAACAGCATGCGCGTCAGCCGCAGCATGTTGTGCGTGCCGCACGTTTCCATCGTCTTGGCCGACGGCAGGTGCTTCGCGAACTCGGCGGGCGGGAAGAAGTGCTCGTTGTCGCCGTGGCCACCCGTGACGAACGATCGGCGCTCGACGACCGAGCGCCAGAAGAAGGCGGAGGCCGCGGCATAGCGATCCTCGCCGGTGAGCTCGAACACGCGCTGGAAGCCGACGACTTTCGGAATCTGCGTGTTGGCGTGCAGGCCGTCGAGCGTGTCGCGTGACGCAGCCAGCGGTGCGAGCAACGCCTCGTGGCTGAACCGACGCGCGGCGGCGAGATACGTCGGATCGCCCGTGATCGCCGAGACGTCCGCGAGGACTTCGTTCATGCCGCCGTGCTCGATGCGGAGCATCCGCTGCATCTCGTCGTCGGACATCGCCGCCGTCGCGGTCACGGCCCAGCCGGCGAGCGCGGACAGCACGTCCCGCGCCGCATCACTCTCGCCGTGAAGACAGGCGTCGCGCACGCCGGCGAAGATCTTGTGCATCGTGTACCACGGCACGCCGATGAACCGGCGGCCGGCGACCGCGGCGTCGAGCTGCGCTGAGCCGTCGGGAAACGCGCAGACGAGGCCGGTGCCCGCCGCCTGCTGGCACGCGCGCAACTCGTCGACGATGTAGTCGACGCGATCTTTCATGCCCGCATCACCCGTCGAGGCGTACATCAGCGATGTCGCGCTCAGATAGTGGCCGAGCGTATGCCCCTGGCAGCGGATGCCGACCCACGGTTCCTCCGATTCCCATCCGCCGTAGACCGGCGCTTTCGGCGTCAGGCCGGCGTTCACGTGAAAGTTGTGCAGCAAGCGATCGGGATCGAGCGACAGCAGGTAGGCAAGGTCGCGCCGCTGCGCCTGGCGAAACGGGCCGTCGAGCAGGCGCACGTCGCGGAGAGCGACGGGCGAGACACGCGCCGCTCGGCGTCTCGGCGCCGCGAGGGCCAGGGCTCGTGCGGTCGAGTCGAAGGCGATCGCGCCGGCGAACGCTGCGACGGCGCCGCGGCCCGCGCGCGTGAGGAGTTCGCGTCGTGTCATGACAGTTGCCTAGCTTTCATCGTCTTCGTCCACCGCCATGGCACTGACTTCGTCGCGCCGGATCTTGCGCAGTGAGGTTCGAGACGCCTGACCGGTCAGGAAGAACCACCAGCCACCGATCGGCTTGGGTTAGTAGTCGGTGCTTCCCGAGCGACGCCATTCTAGCGGCACGGGCTCAGGACCGCGCCCGCTGGCCACTCGACGTCCTCAGATGTGAAGTCCGCGTGGCGGATGACAAGACCCTTCGGAACCTCGAGCCGGATGCACGCGGCAGTGGGCAGGGTGACGTGAACGCGCGCCGGTCCTCCCTCCGCCGCGATCGGCGACCAGCCGCGCCTTCTGATAACTTGTGCGCGTCCCCGCAGGGATGGAGGCACCCATGTCGCGTCGAAGCAGATGGACTTCGTCGGTTGGACTGGCCGCGGCCCTGGCGATCGTTGCCCTCGTGCCGGTGTTCGGGCAGCAGCGTCCACAGGCGCCTGCCGGTCCGTGGATGGACAAATCGCTTCCCCCGGATCAGCGCGCCGACATGGTCATCGCCCAGATGACGATCGACGAAAAGATCCAACTGCTGCACGGTGCCGGCGGGTTCGATCAGGCGCCACGGTCCAACGGCGGCGCGAGTGTCATCGAGGGCATTCCGCGGCTGGGCCTCCCCGATCTGCAGTTGGCTGACTCGGCGGTCGGCGTGCGGGCCGCCGGCGGACGCGGACGATATGCCACGCTGTTGCCTTCGTCGGAAGCCGAGGCGGCGACCTGGGATCCGACGCTGGCGTGGGCGCAGGGCGATGTGATCGGCCGCGAGCTCCGCGACCAGATGTACACCGTGTCGCTCGGCGGCGGCGTCGATCTCGTGCGTGAGCCCCGCAACGGCCGTACGTTCGAGTATCTCGGCGAGGACCCCGTGCTGGCGGGGACGATGCTCGCAGAGTTCGTGAAAGGCCTGCAGAGCAACCACGTCATCGGCGACGTCAAACACTACGCTTTCAACGATCAGGAAACCGGCCGCAACATCGGCAACGTGAAGCACGGCACGCGCGAAGCCCGCGAGACCGATCTCTTGGCGCTCGAGATCGCCGTGACCGACGGCGGGCCTGGCGCGGTGATGTGCTCCTACAACAAGTACAACGGCGATTGGGCGTGCGAGAACTCGTATCTGCTCACCGATGTGCTGAAGCACGCCTGGGGGTTCAAGGGCTTCGTGATGTCGGATTGGGGCGGGACGCATAGCACCGCGAAAGCGGCGCTCGCCGGGCTCGACAACGAAGAGCCGGGCAACGCCGATCCCAGCCGCGCGAGATTCGGGGACGCGTTGAAACAGGCCGTGGAGAGCGGCGAAGTGCCGATGGCGCGCCTCGACGACATGGTGCACCGCATCGTGCGAACGGAATTCGCCCTGGGCGTGGTGGACGATCCGCCGAAGGGCCGGGTGGTCGATCCCTTCCGCGGCGCGGACACCGCCCAGCAGATCGCCGAGAACGGCATCGTCTTGTTGAAGAACGCCAACGCTCAGCTTCCGCTGAATGCCGCGACCGTGAAGTCGATTGCGTTGATCGGATCGCACGCCGATACCGGCCTGCTGTCTGGTGGAGGATCCGCGCAGGTCGATCCGCCGGGATCGGGCGAGAGCCGCTTCGGCGGCCCGCCAGTCTGGTTCCCGACGTCACCGATGAACGCGATTCGGGCGAAGGCGCCGAGAGCCAACGTGACGTTCAATGACGGCAGCGATCCAGCCGCGGCCGCCGCGTTCGCCAAAGGGGCTGAGATCGCGATCGTCTTCGTCAATCAGCCCGAGAGCGAGGGCCGCGACCTGCCCACGCTGACCCTGCCCGACGATCAGGACGCGCTCGTGAGCGCGGTCGCCGCCGCCAATCCGCACACGATCGTCGTGCTGGAGACGGGCGGCCCGGCGGCCATGCCGTGGATCGATCACGTGAGCGCGGCCATCGAAGCGTGGTATCCCGGCATCCGCGGCGACGTCGCCCTCGCCAACATCCTGTTCGGCGACGTCAACCCGAGCGGCAAACTGCCCGTGACGTTCGCGAAGAGCGATGCCGACCTGCCGCATCCGCAGATTTTCGGGCTCAGGCCGCCGCCCGCTCCCGGGACGGCGACGGCGGGCCGAGGCGGTCGTGGTGGCGGGCGGGGTTTCTTCCAGCCGTTCGACATCGACTACACCGAAGGTCTGAAGGTCGGCTACAAGTGGTTCGACGCCGAGGGCAAGACGCCGCTCTTCCCGTTCGGCTACGGCCTGTCCTACACCACTTATGCCTATAGCGGACTGCACGCCTCGGGGATCGACAGCGTGACGTTCACGATCCGCAATACCGGCAAGCGCGCCGGCGCGGAGATCGCCGAGGTCTACGCCGGCCTGCCCGCCGCGGCCCAGGAACCGCCGAAGCGTCTGGTCGGATGGGACAAGATCGCGCTCGCGCCGGGCGAGTCGAAGACGGTGACGGTGAAGATCGAGCCGAAGCTGCTTTCGATCTTCAACGAGCAGACGAACGACTGGGAGCTGCTCCCCGGCGAGTACACGTTCTTCGTCGGTGGCTCGTCGCGATCGACGCCGTTGACGGCGACCGTCAAACACTGATGGTCGTTGGGGATCGGGCCGTCGGCGAGTCGGTGGCCTGCTGACTCCGCGCACCGACGCGTTGGCACGCGTCAGCGATTGGTGACAAGTGGTCGGGGCGCCGAGATTCGAACTCGGGACCCCCTGCGCCCAAGGCAGGTTTGCGGTGGTTTCGGCTGAAAAGGCCTGACGCCTCCTGACCTGGCACTTCCGCATAATTACTCAGCAAATAAGTCAAAATGACGCCGTCATCCGTTTTCAGGATTCTGCTTGCATCGGCGGCGCGTTGGACCCATAGTGGACCCACGCCGGACCCTCTGCTGGACCGGAGGAGACATGCCGCCGCTCAAGCCATTGACCGATGCCGCCGCGCGTGCGCTGCGTCCAAAGGCCGATCGTTACGATGTGCCGGACGGACGCGTTCCCGGACTCGTGCTGTCCGTCCTGCCGTCCGGGCTGAAGCAATGGACGCTTCGGTATCGGACGCAGGGCAAGCGTCGCCGCCTTATTCTCGGCGAGTTCGGCGACTACCCGAAGCTCACGCTGTCGAAGGCGCGCGAAGCCGCCGAGAAGCACCGACCGAAGATCCGTGAGGGCGCCGATCCCGTCGCGGAGCGCGCCGCCGC
>CALFMR010000118.1 GCA_937880585.1 uncultured Acidobacteriota bacterium | reverse complement strand
GACGAGATCCATTACGGATGGACGCGACGAAGGACCGGCACGTCCTGAGCGATCGTAGCAGCGGCGCGCGAGGTCGCGCGCGGCTACCGCGCCGACGGTACGAACCGCGCCATGACGACCTTGCGCATCAGGTCCGGCGGCAGCAGGCCCTGCGCCAGGATGAAATCGTGGAAGGCCTGCTGATCGAATCGCGGGCCGAGGGCGGCCTCGACGTCATGGCGCAAGGCGACGAGCTGGGTGTAGCCGTAGAAGTAGCTCGTGGCCTGTCCGGGCGAGCGGTAGGTGAAGCGTTCGACTTCCTCTTGCGCGAAGGCGTGCGAGAGCACGACGTCGTTTTCGAGCACGCGGTAGGCGTCGGCGGGTTGGATGCGACCGGCCTGCAGCTCGGGATCGAGAAACGCGCGCGCGGCGCGCAGCAGCCGGTAGTCGAGCGAGACGAGTTGTCCCTCGAGCGGCATATAGGGCTCGATCAGATATTCGGCGTACAGTCCCCATCCTTCGACGTTGACGCTGTTGAACGCGTACCGGGCGCGCGCGAACGACACGCCGTGCTCGAGCATCGAGTCGAACTGCAGTTCGTGACCCGGACGCGCCTCGTGCGCGATGAGCGTCCAGGCCGCGGCGTCGAACGTGAAGTCGTCGTACTGCTCGGCGTGTCCACCGGCGGCCGAGGCCGGGATGTTCAAGGGCAGCACGAACTCGCCCTGCTGTCCCGTGTTGTGCACGAACGGCGGCGGCACCATGTGCGGCGCCGGTTGTTGCGCGCTCTCGGCGGCCGTGCCAATCCGGATGCGCGCCGGCCGTTCAGGCAGCGAGACGATGTGCCGCTCGCGAATGATGTTCTCGATCTGCTTCAGCCGCGCCTCGTAGAGTGGCAGGATCGCGTCGCCGACGACCTGCTCTTTCTTGAGCGCGCGCATGACGTCGCGGTAGTCGCTCGACGGCAGGTGCCGCGCGGCGGCAATCTTCGCGGCGATCGGTCGCATCTCCGCCTGCAGGTCGTCGAACGCCTGATGGGCCATCGCGGCGAGGCGGTCCGGCGGCAGGTCGACGCCGACTTGCTCCATGTTCAGCGCGTACTCCTCCGGCGGCAGACGGAAATCCGTTCGCGCTTTCGGCAGGACGACCGCCTTCAACCACGCATCGTAGGCATCGAACTGTGTCTTGATCGTCGCGAGCGGTTCCTGCCACCCGGTGAGCCCGTACTTCGTGAACCGCGCAGCCAGGTCGTCCACGTACAGCGGATCGCGCGCCAGCTCGGTTTCCATTTCACCGCGCGCGGGATACACGACGCCGGGAACGGCCATCTGCGCGATCGTCCGCTCCTTCAGGATGTCGGCGATGGGCCGGTAACCCGGCTCCAGCCCCGCATACTTGCGAAGCCGCGCAACGGCGGCCGGCCGCCGATCGGCGGACATCTGATCGTCGAGCAATGACTGGAGGCCGCCGAACACAATTTCGCTCGCGTCGAGGAAGGAGACGTCGTGCGCGCGTGAGACGTCCTGCTGCCGGAACTGCAGCTCGACGGCATGAATGAGGATCGCGAGGTCTTCCGCGAGCTCTGGCGTCTGCGGCTCGGCGGCCGCGCGCCTGAGCTCGGCGAGTACGGCTTCGGTTTCGTGGCGTGCCGCGTCTTCATCGGCCCTGGTCGGCTGCGACGCGTCGGCGTCGTACTGGCTCAGGCCCTGCCGGGTCCCGATCTCAGGCCTGTGCTTCATCTCGATCGCGAGCAGCTCGTTCGCATAACCATTGCTCACGGCCACCCAATCACTCGCGGGAGCCTGCGCGCGACCCGGGAGAACGATCAGCGCGGCGACGAGCGCCAGACACAGGACGAGACGGGTCACGACGGCCTCCAGGATCCTCGCGGATCGACCCCGGTTCGAACGCCAGCCGGGCGGCTGTCTTACTGGAACGGACGCGTGAGTATGGCATGGAACGTCCGGCGGGGAACTGCATTACCATGACGCTCTGTGCCCGTCACCGATCCTCTCGTCGGGCGCACCGTCTCGCATTCCGCCATCCTGGAGACACTCGACCGTAGCAGCATGGGAACCCCATGCCGCTAACGGCCGGCGCCGAGCTCGGTCCGTACACCATCGTCGCGCCTCTCGGCGCGGGCGGCATGGGCGAGGTCTATCGCGCCCGCGACACGCGCCTGGATCGCACGGTCGCCATCAAAGTCTCGCAGGCGCAGTTCACCGAGCGCTTCGAGCGTGAAGCGCGGGCGGTGGCCGCGCTCAACCATCCGAACATCTGCCAGCTCTACGACGTCGGTCCGAACTACCTCGTCATGGAGCTCATCGACGGATCGCCCGTCGCGCCGGTGGACTCACCGCGCAAGCTCGTCGATCTCGCCGTCCAGATCGCCGACGGCCTGGCGGCCGCGCACGCGGCGGGCCTCGTCCATCGCGACCTCAAGCCCGACAACATCCTCGTCACGCGCGAGGGACGCGTGAAAATCCTGGACTTCGGGCTCGCCAAGCCAACCGTCGCGCAGGCCGACGACCGGACGCGGACCGCCGGCCTCACCGATCCCGGGACGACGATCGGCACCGTCAACTACATGAGCCCCGAGCAGGCGCGCGGCAACGTGAACCTGTCGGTGCAGTCCGATCAGTTCTCGTTCGGGCTCGTGCTGTACGAGCTCGCGAGCGGCACGCGTGCCTTCCAGCGCGCGAGCGCCGTTGAAACGCTGACGGCGATCATCCGTGAGGACGCCGAGCCGCTTCCCACGACGACGCCGGCGCCGCTGCGGTGGGTGATCGATCGGCTGCTCGCCAAGGAGCCGGCCGAGCGCTACGAGTCGACGCGCGATCTCTATCGCGAGCTGCGACAGATTCGCGACCGGATGTCTCAGACCGGGAGCGATACGCAGGCGATCGTGCGCGCCGATCCGAAGCGCCGACGTCGCTGGCTGCTGCCGGTCGCGGCCGTCGCCGGCCTGGCCATCGGCGCCGCGCTGATGGCGGCGCTCCTGCCGCCGGCGCCGCCCGATCCGGCCGGCTTCACGTTCACGCCGATCTCCCGCCAGGATGCCACCGAGACTTCTCCCGCCTGGGCACCCGACGGCAAGAGCCTCGCGTTCATCACGATCATGCACGGCATCGGGCAGGTCTTCACCAAGACGATCGGCGCACCGGACGCCGCGCAGATTACGCACGCACCGGCGGCCTGTCAGGCGCCGTTCTGGTCGCCCGACGGCGCGACGATCTACTACGTGTCGGCGAACGGGCTCTGGGGCGTGCCCGCCTCGGGTGGGACGCCAGGTTTGGTGCTGGAGCACGTCGACGACGCCACGATGCGGCCCGACGGAAAGACGGTCGCGTTCGTTCGCGACGGCGCGTTGTGGACGAGCACCGTTGGTGACACGGCGCCACCACATCAGTTCGGCGGCGCCCCGTTTGTCAACGGCCGCGTGAGTTTCGCCCAGTTCTCTCCAGACGGCTCCAAACTCGCTCGCGGTGTCATCGTTTATATGCTATACAAACACGAACATGAAGGGCGATCATATCGGCGAATTCGAAGAGCTGGTCCTCATCGCGGCGCGCGGACTTGGACGTGAGGCCTACGGGGTGTCGGTCCAGCAGCTTCTCGAGCGCGAGACGACGCGGGCGGTGTCGCTCGGCGCGGTGTACGCAGCACTCGACCGGCTCGAACAGAAAGGCCTCGTCCGATCGACGATGACGCCTGGCACATCGGCGCGGGGCGGCCGCAGCCGGCGCGTGTTCACGGTCACCGCTGACGGCGCACGCACGCTCACCGCACTCCAGCGCATCCGCGATCGCCTGTATCGCGCCAGTCGGACACGTCCGCAGACGGCGCGCTCATGATCCCCGGCCGTCCGCCCCGCCGCTGGCTCGCCGTCGTTCGCGCGCTCGTGCCGCGAGATCGACGCGAGGAAGCCGAAGGCGATCTCGTCGAGTTGTGGCAGATCCGACGGACACAGGGCGCACGTGGTATCCGACGCGCGTTCTGGCGCGACGCGGTGTCGCTCGTCCGCGAATCCCGGCGCGCGCGCGCGCGCAACGCGAAACCCGTCGCTCGCGGCCGACTCGCAGCCGCCGACTGGTGGCGCGGCCTCGTCTCCGACGTGCGGCGCGGTGCGCGCATCCTCGCCACCGATCGCCGTCTCGCCGCCATCGTCGCCGTGACGCTCGCGGCGGGTGTCGGCGCCAGCGCCGCGGTCATCGGCGCGGCCGACGCCATCCTCTTTCGCGCGCTCCCGGTGCCGAACCCTGACCAGGTCGTCGCGCTCTATGAAGTGAATCGTCGGACGGGCGCGTATCAGGAAACGTCGTTTCCCGACTACGAAGCGACCCGCGCGACGATGCGGTCGTTCGACGCGATCAGCGCGTACGTCCGTCTGCCACTGGATCTCGACATCGGCCGGACGCGCGTCGCGGTGCGCGCCGACGCGGTGACGACCAACTTCTTTTCGATGTTGCGTCTGCGTCCGCTCCTCGGCCGTGCATTCGGCCCCGGCGACGACCGCGCGGACGGGACCGCCTTCGTCATGATGATCAGCGAACGGCTGTGGCGCGATCGCTTCGACGCGAATCCCGAGATCGTCGGGCGAGCGATCGCCATCCACGGACAGCCGTTCCAGATCATCGGCATCGTGCCGGCGGCGTTCACGGGTCAGAACTTCGGATGGGGTGCGCGGCCGGACGTCTGGATCCCCATTCGGTCGGCGCCCTCGGTGCTGCCCGTCCTGGCGCGCGTCGACGTGCTCCATCGATCCGATGCGCCGTTCGTGCTGATGCTGGGACGACTGCGCCCGAACGTCTCCATCAGCGTCGCGCAGGCGGAAGTCGCCGGTCTGGTGTCGACGCTCGCGCGATCGACGGCGGATGCCGATCGTTCGATCGACGTCCTTCCCGCGGGCCGCGCCAAGTTCTGGCCCGCGTATCGCGACGCCGTGCGCGAATCCGCCGCGGCGTTCGCGGGCGCCACCGCGCTGCTGCTCATCCTCGTGTGCGCCAATCTCGCCAACCTGCTCTTCGTCCAGGCGCTGCGCCGCCGCCGCGAACTTGCCGTGCGCGCCGCCGTCGGTGCGAGTCCGGCGCGACTCGTGCAGCAGCTCGTCGTCGAAAGTGCGTGGCTGGCGTTACCGGGCTTCGTCTTGTCGCTGCTCGTGGCCGCGGGCGTCGAGCGCGCCCTGATGTCCGTGCCGGCCATTTTCGGCACCGGCCTCGACGCGGTTGCGCCGTTCGACGCGCGCATGGTGGGCATCGCCGCGGCACTCTCGATCTCAACGGCCGGCGCGTTCGCGCTTGCCCCGGCGCTTCGCGCGCGACACGTCGACGTCGCCGCGACGCTCGCCGCCGACTCGCGCACGGCCACGACATCGCGTGCCGGGTGGGTGCGCTCGGCGTTGCTCGTCATCCAGATCGCATTGTCAGCCGTCACCGTCGCCGGTGCGCTGCTCGTCTTTCGCGGCCTGACGAAAACCCGTGCGGCCGATCCCGGCTACGACCTCTCGAGGCTCGTGTTCGTTTCGCTCAGCGCGTCGTCTGACGATGCGTCCGACGCGGCAACGCGCGCGGCGGTTGATCGAGTCGTCAATCGGATCGGCGAACTGCCCGGCGTGGAATCCGTCTCCACGGCATCCGACACGCCGCTGACCGGCGTCCGCATGACGCGCCTCGCGGGGACGACAACGGACCGTAGCGCGGCAGCGACCACGGACACCTATGGCGTCGGCGCGGGTTTCTTCGAGACACTGGGCGCACGCCTCGTCGCCGGCCGGTCGTTCACGACAGACGACATCTCGGCTGCCGCATCCGTTGTCGTCATCAACCAGACGTTTGCCGATCGGACGTGGCCACGTGAGGATGCGGTCGGCCGGACGGTGTACGTGTGGGACGACTCGACGCCCAAGGCGCTGCGCGTCGTCGGTGTTGCGGCTGACATGCAGTACCGCACGCCGTGGAGTCCGCCGGCCCCGACGATTTATCTGGGCGGTGCAATAGCGCCGGCGCCGAGCGTCGTCATTCGCGTCAGCGAAGGCGTGTCAGCCGTGCGAGTCGCGTCGACGGTGCCGCCGTCGATCGAGACGCCGGGCCTCGTCGTCACCGGTGTCGAAACCGGCGACGCGCGGCTCGGTTCAGCGCTCGCGCCAGAACGGGCCGCGGGGATCTTCCTCGGCGCGCTGGCGGCGATCGCGCTGTTCATCGCGTCGGTCGGCCTCTACGGATCGGCCGCGTTCGTCGTCGCGGAGCGCTCGCGCGAGATCTCGATCCGCATGGCGATCGGTGGATCGGCAGGCCGTGTGGCGGCCGCCATCGTCCGCCCGATGCTCGTGTGCGCCGCGGCCGGCGTCGCGATCGCGCTGCCCGCCAGCGCCGCGCTGCTGCCGTTTCTCGCGAATCAGGCCCGAGGCGCGCCGCCGAACGACTGGCCGACGATCGCGATCGCGGCCGCGATCACGACGATGGCCTGCGTGGCGGCGATGCTGCTGCCGGCGCGCCGAGCGGCCCGGATCGCGCCGATCGATGCGTTGCGATCGAGTTGATCGCGCTAGCGCACCGTGAAGCGGGCTTCGTGCAGGAGCGTGCCGTCGCTGGCGCGCAGCTCGACGCGCCACGCGCCCGAGCCGACGGTGTTGCGGCTGTAGGTGCGGTATCCAGCGCCCGAATTGGCGCCGATGCGCAGGCGAACGCTTTGGACGACCGTGTCGCCGCGATACCAGCGGTGCTCGACGGTCGTCCCCCGCGGCGATCGGATGCGCGTGTAGAAGACCAAGACACCTGCGTCGGCCGTCGCACCCACCGCATCGCAGCGCCAGTCCGACGTGCGTGTCGAGAAGTGCGCGCAGACGTCGGCACGGACGATGGTGACGCCTGCCGCCCCGGCGTCAGCGCGTGTCGCGGTTGGAAATGGCGCGGGCACGGGCGGCGCGCTGGACGCGGCGCGCGCGGGGCGCGGAGCAGGCGCCGGAGCGGGCGGAGTCGAAGCCGCGGGCGCGCCGGCCGATGCCGCCAGTGTCGAGGATCCGGACGGAGATGAGGGCCTTGCATCTGGCGTGAACACGGACGGCGCCGCCGCGAGCGCCGACGTCTCGCTCGACGACGAGGTCTGGTCGGGCGCGGGCGTGGCAGCGGTCGAGGGCGATGCCGGCGCGCTGGGTGCCGCTGCGCTCGAATCCCCACTCGTCGCAGCGGGTGCGGGCGATGGCGGTCCCGAGCGCGGACGCGCGAACAACCAGATGACGATGACCGCGGCGACGCTGGCGAAGAGCAGCAGCGTCCGGCGGCGCGCGCTTCGTGCGCGAGCGGCGACGGTCGGCGACGTCGATGCGCTGGTGCGAGCGGGCTTGAAAGCCCGCTCCTCCACTGAGGGAACGGCCGGCTCCGCCTGACGTTCTTGATTGTCTGCGGAGCCCTGGGCCTTCAGGCCCAGGGAAGCCGAGTCATCGGGTCGAGTGGACCTGAAGGCCCGCTCCTCCACGAACAATGGTGACGGCGTGCGCTCGGATTCCTGACTCTCCGTGAAGCTCTGGGCCTCATCAGCGCCTTTCGTGGAGCTCTGGGCCGCCAGACGCAGGAGACTCGTATCCGACACGTCGAACGGCCGGCCGTTCGTCGTGCAGAACTCGCGCAGATTCTCCGCGCTCGTGGCCACGAACGGATGATCCGGCGCGAGCGTCTCGCGTGCGATTGCGTACGCGCGCCGATAGGACGCCTCCGCGTCGTCGGTCCGGCCGGTGCGCTCGTAGACGACGCCGAGGTTGTTGAGCGTATTGGCGAGATCGGGATGCGCCGGTCCGAGCGCCTGTTCCTGCAGCCGCGCCGCGTCGACGAGATGCCGTTCGGCCGCCGCGAAGTCGCCCGATCCGGCCGCCTGTTCGGCGGCCGCCATCACGGCGTCGAGATCGAGATCGTCAGACATCGAGCCATTCCTTGGGCAGCCCGCCGATTGTAGCGCGCGGATCACGCGGAATACGGCGATTCCGCGTGAAAATTGCCGTGCGTGCCGCGCGCGTCCTGGGTCGCACGACGCGACGCACGGGTGCCGGCCGTTGCGGCGGACCCTGCGACTCGCGAGAATACGGCAGGAGCATCGCCATGACGGACCGACGTTCATTCGCCGAGGATCGCCGTCTCTCGCGTCGCGACGCGATACGCCTGGTCGGCGCCGCGGCTGGCGCCATCGCGGCCGCGCCCGTCCTTGCGCGCGCGCAGACCGCCACGCCGCCCGGACCGCCGAGCACGGTCACGATGCCGCCGCGAGACTTCGGTCCCGACGCGCCGCCGACGACGTACTTCACGGACCCGGACGTCATCGCGGTCGATCCCGCGTTCAATCGCTACGTGCAGGCGAACTCGTCCATCCTCCGCCTGTGGACCGGCGCGTTGTGGCTCGAGGGGCCGGCGTGGAATGGCGTCGGACGCTTCTTCGTCGTGAGCGACATCCCCAACAACCGCCAGCTTCGCTGGATCGAAGACGACGGGCGGGTCTCGGTATATCGGATGCCGTCGAACAACAGCAACGGCAACACGTTCGACTATCAGGGACGACAGGTCACCTGCGAGCACTTCACGCGCCGGGTGGTCCGCTATGAGCACGACGGATCGATCACGATCCTCGCCGACGCGTTCGAGGGCAAACACTTCAACTCGCCGAACGACGTCGTCGCGCACCCGGACGGCAGCTACTGGTTCACCGATCCGCCGTA
>CALFMR010000117.1 GCA_937880585.1 uncultured Acidobacteriota bacterium | reverse complement strand
GCACACGCTCGTGCGCGTCGTAGACGTTATCTGTGTCGAGGCCGCCGCCGGCGTCGGCACGATAGGCGCGATAGCCCGCATCCATCACGGCGCGCGCCCGGTCGCGCACGGTCCGCGCGGGGCCCGGCACGCCGCTCGTCGGATAGCACTCGCAGTGATCGCGGACGGCGCCGCCGAGGAGCTGATGCACGGGCACGCCGAGCGCCTTGCCCTTGATGTCCCACAGCGCGAGATCGAGCGCGCCGACCGCGTGCATCTTCTCGTGGCCGGGCGAGTAGAACCAGGCCATGTCCATTTCCTGCCAGATCGCGTTCGTGCGGAAGGGATCCTCCCCGATGAGCGCCGTCGCGGCCTGCGCGAGCATGTCCTTCGTGCCGCCCTCGCCGATACCTGTCAGGCCCGCGTCGGTCTCGACCTGGACGACCATGTTGCTCTGATTGAAGGTCGGATTGAGCGACGGCGGCTGCAGGATCCGCACGCGCGTGATCTTCGCCGTCGGCAGCGAGGCCTCGGCCCGGCGCGGCCACGCCATGCCGGCAGCCGACACCGCGGCGAGCGACTTCAGGAACGTCCGTCGATCCATGGAGGGTCTCCCGGTGCAGAGTCTACTCCGCCACTCGCGCCGCGGATGCACCGAAGCCGAATGGCTCAGACGCCGTTGACGGCCCAGTCGAAGAACTGCGACGCCTTCGCGTCCCAGGATTCGTCGGCGAGGAACGCTTCAAGGCCGGGCGCGGGCGTTGGATCGCGCAACGCGGCCGCGACGGCATCGACGAACGCGTCAGCCGCCGCCACACGCACGAACGGTCGAAGACGCTCGGCCTCAGGCAGTGGCGTGCTCACGACCGGCTTCCCCGTCGCCAGATATTCCTTGAGCTTCAGCGGATTGATGCTGGTCGTCGACGCGTCGACGACATACTGCAGGATGCAGACGTCGAACCGCGCGGCTTCCGCCGGAAGGGCGTCGTACGGCACCGCCCCGGGCAGGCGCACGTTCGACCACGTCGCCAGATCACGGACGTCGCGATCGACCGGACCGAGCAACACGATGGTGGCTTCGGGCATCGCCCGCGCCAGAGCCATGACGAGGCTGGCATCGAGGCGCGCGTCGATCACGCCGAACATGCCGATGACCGGCGGACGCACATCGGCCAGATGCGTCGACGTGCCCGTGGGATGCGCGAAGCGATCGGCGTCCACGCCGTGCGTGAGCAGCCGGCTCGCCCGAGCGCGTGGACCTCGGCTTTCGAGAAGGGCCGTTGACGTGGCGACGAGCAGGTCACACGCCTCCACGACTTCCGCTTCGAGCTTCAACATCGTTTCGCCGCTGACGCCTGGCCACGTCGTGAAGTCGTCGACGCAGTAATAGATCGTGCGCGCAAAGGCGGCGTCGCGGAACGCGAAGCCGGCGATGGGCAACGTGCTGACGAGGATCTGCCGTTTCCCCGGCGCGACGTCCTGCATCGCGCGATGAAGCGCGCGCGTGAGCAGACGCCGGTTCAGCGCGCTCGCCCAGCCCCACTGGAAGAACGGCAGCATGAACGGCCGCAGCACCCGCGGCGTGCGCGAGGGAGGCAACGGGCCGGCGCTGTCGGCGACCGTGCGCGGTCGCAGCCAGCCTGCAATGACTTCGGTGCCGCGCTTCAGGTCGTACCACGTCAACCGTGGCTCGCGCAGGCCGACCGTGTTCACCCACAACACGTCGGTGTGCGGCAGCACGCGCCGAAACAGATGCTGACAGCTCGAGGGATGACGTCCCCAGTCATCCGAGAAGACGACGAATACCGTGTCGCGGAGCGCGGAAGGGGGCGTGAACACGCGCGAGGCAGTATAGGACACGCGCCGCGCGGCAGCGCCGCGGTCAGGGTCGATCGGCCTCGGCCGCCATCCTGACCGCCAGCACCGCGCTCGGTTTGCGTCCGGTGCTCGAGTGGAACACCGCGCGCCGCGCGCGTGCGATGCCTCGGGCCGCAACGCGACCAGTCGGCGTGAAGCCGAGCGATTGCAAAAGGCCACGACCGCCGGCGTTCTCCGGCAGCACGAGGGCCACGGCGCGTCGGTAGCCTCGCTCGGCGGCGTAGTCGAGCACGGCTGCAATCGTCCGCGTCGCGACGCCTCGCTTCCGACACGCGCGATCGACGACGAGTCCGCCGAGCAGCACGGCGTCATCGGCCAGCGTGATGTCGACGTCGAGATACGGCACCGAGCCGCCACCCGACATCAACGCCTGCACGGCTACCGGTCGCTCGCGTTCAAACGCCGCGAACCACGTCTCGCCGGCTCGACGGCTGATGTCTGGAATCCGTTCCACGCCGATCGCGGCGTACAGCGCCGCGACGGCATCGACGTCGACCGTGCGAACCTCGATCGCCGACAGCGGATATCGGCCGCGCGCGATGCCCGCATCGGCCGCGACCGTCACGTCGCGCTCGACGACGAGCAGGCGCCGATAGACGGTTTCAGCGAGCGCTCCGAACCACGCGGCAGCCACGCCGTCACGACGCAGGATACGCAGCGTCTGCGCGACGGCCGTGCGGGTCGTCCATCGTCTCGATCGTGCAACGCTCATGAAGCCGAACGGATCACGCGGGACGCGCGCCGAGCCCGACGACCATCCGCACTTTCCCCGCGGCGGTACGCGGCACGGCCGTGCTGCGCACGACGCGCACGTCGACACCCGGGCCGAGAAGCGCGGCGAGCGCGCGTGCGACGTCGTCTTCGACCGTGTGGAACGACGCCTCGTCGGGCGTGACGAGGTGCATCACGACCTCGGCCGGTGCCGTCTGCACGAGTTGGTACTGCTGGATTTCGAGACGCGGCTTGACGATGCCCCACACGCCGCGCGGATGGATGAGCCGGCCGTTCGGCAGCGCGAGGAGATCCTCGCTGCGGCCGTCGATCTCCTGCAGCCGGCGCAGCGTGCGTCCGCACGGACACGGATCGGCGGCAAACGCCGCGCGATCGCCGATGCGATAGTTCAGCAGCACCGTGCCGCGGTTGACGAGGTTCGAGATCAGGACGTCGCCCTCGACGCCCGGCGGTGCGTCCATACCGCGGACGTCGAGAATCCGCAGGTGGCAGAGATCTTCGTGCAGATGGAACCCGTCGCGACGCTCGCAATGGAACGCCATTTTGAACGCCTCGACGGCGTTGTACGCCGAGAGCACCGGCACACCGTACGTGCGTTCGATCTCGGCGCGGACGGCCGGCATCACCGGCTCGGCGCCATAGAGCAGGACGCGTGGCTTGTAGAACGGCACGCGGCCGGCGAGCGCGGCGCGGTGAAAGGCCTCGAGATACGAGCCGTACGCGAAGACGAGGTGCGGCTGGAACTCGGCCAGGCTCGCGGCGTTCTCCTCGATCGAGCGCAGCACGGACAACTGGCGCCGATTGGGGCGGCCGGGAATCCACGTCCACTCGGCGTAGAACGCCCGGACCTTGTCGACCGTCGCGCCCGGATAACTCAGCACCGCCTCGCGATACCCGAGCGGCCGTCCGACGAAGCCGGCGATGACTTCACGTTCGCGCTCGCTGTAGGCGATGTTCTCGATGAGGCCGCGTCGGTCGTGATGGATCAGCGTACGTTCGCCCGTCGAGCCGCTCGTGTAGAACGGCAGCGCCGTGCGGCCATGCCACGTGTCGGCGACGAAGCGCAGGGGCGCGCGGCGGACGTCGTCTTTCTCGAGCACCGGAAGGCGCACGAGATCAGCGGCGGTCCGGATCTCACGCGGATCGATCCGCTCGCGGGTGCCACGATCGCACTCGTGCGGGACGTGCGCGGCCGCGAAGCGCACCACAAGGCGGACGCGGCGATCGCGCGCCGCCTCGATATGCGCGCGCGGCGCCCGGACGAAGGCCCGCTGGCCTGGGAGCGTGCGAAGCACGATGGCGTTGCCGATCAAACGGCGGGCGGGTGCGAACATGCGGAACGCGGGCCGACGCATTGTAGCGCGGGCGATTTGCTAAGATGCCGATCCCATGAGCACCGTTGCCAACGTCCTCGTCGCCGCCGGATTGTCGCTGGCCGTGGCCAGTTCCGTCCAGGCCCAGGGTCAGGGTCAATCCTTCACCGTCACGCTGGTCGAGCCGTCCCACGGCAAAGTGCAGCTCACGCCCGCCTTGCCGGCCGACGGCAAGTACGCCGCGGGCACGGTCGTGACCCTGCACACGACGCCCGATTCCGGCTACGCGCTCGACTCGGCGTGGTACTCGGTGCCAGGACAGTTCGGGCAGATGTACCACGAGGGCATGACGCAGGATTTCAAGATCACGATCGATCAGGACAAGCGCGTCGGCGCGTCGTTCATCGAGGCCGATGCCGTGAAGGACCTGACGGTGACGAACAACGTCGTCTATGCGAAGCCGGGCGTCAAGCCGCTGAAGTACGACGTCTACTCGCCCAAGGGTGCGCACAACCTGCCGATCATCGTCATCATCCACGGCGGCGGATGGACGGCGAATGACGAGGACGTCATGCGCGGCCTGGCGCGCGAGCTGACCAAGGGCGGTCAGTTCGTCGTCTTCAGCATGGACTACCGCTGGGGCGGCAAGGCCGACGGCGACGCGACGACCAACACGATGGCGGACCTCATCGACGACGTGTTCGGCGGCATCGCGCACATCATGGAGCACGCATCGCAGTACGGCGGCGACGCAACGCGCGTGGGCGTCACGGGCGACAGCGCGGGCGGACACTTGGCCGCGGTCGCGTCGCTCATGACGAACATGATCGGATCGCGCGGCTTCGGCAAAGAGCCGGGCGTGTTCGAGTTCATGCCGAGCTACCTGCCGAAGGGCAAGACGGCCGACGAGGTGCGCGACGAGATGATGAAGGCCATCAAGGCCGGCGCGCCGAGCTACGGCGTCTTCAGCGCCCAGATGCTGAACACGTATTCGGATGAGCACGCGAACGATCAGGCGTGGAAGGACGCGATTGCGCCGCTCAGCCACATCCCGCAGGCCAGCGAACGCGCCGTCCCGCAGTTCCTGACGCGCGGCACGGTGGATCCGCTCATCAAGGATGAAGCCGTGAAGGAGTTCGTGGACGCGCTCGTCAAGGCCGGACAGCGCGCCGAGTACATTCAGGTCGGCGGCGCCAGCCACGCGTTCTTCGACTGGAAGCCCGACGATCGAACGAAGGCCACGTTCGAGAAGTACGGCGTCTACTACGCCGCGGCCATGAAGAACTTCTTCCTGTCCGTGCTGCACTGACGCCCGTCCGGCTCGACGCATGGCCAGCGAGACGCGCGCAAAGCACGTCTACACGCACGGACACGACGACAGTGTCCTGCGGTCCCATCGATGGCGGACGATCGACAACTCCGCCGCGTATCTCCTCCCATTCCTGCGATCGGGTGTCGATCTCCTGGACGTCGGCTGCGGTCCCGGCAACCTGACCCGCGACTTCGCCGCCAGGGTCGCGCCCGGCCGGGTGTGCGGCGTCGATGCGTCCGCCGAGATCATTGCCGCGGCAACGCGTGACTATCCGGACGTCGAATTCACGGTCGGCGACGTGTACAACCTGCCGTTCGCCGACGAATCCTGGGATGTCGTACACGCGCATCAGGTGCTCCAGCATCTAGCCGACCCGGTTGCGGCACTGAGGCAGATGCGCCGCGTCGTTCGCGCCGGCGGTATCGTCGCGGTTCGCGACTCGGACTATGCAACGTTCACGTGGCATCCGATGAGCGAAGGCCTCGAGCGATGGTTGCGCCTCTACCACGAGATCGCACGCGCGAACGGCGGCGAACCCGACGCGGGCCGCCGGCTGTACTCGTGGGCGCAACACGTGGGATTCACGCGCGTGGACACCTTCGCGAGCTCGTGGTGCTTCGCGACGCCGAGCGAGCGCGCGTGGTGGGGCGGCCTCTGGGCCGACCGCGTGACCACGTCGGCCATCGCGCGCCAGGCGCTCGCCGAGGGCCGCGCGACTCGAGAGGATCTGACGTCGATGGCAGATGCCTGGCGCACGTGGGCGGCCGCCGACGACGGGTGGTTCGCGCTGCTGCACGGCGAGATCATCTGCACGCGCTGAGGCGAACTCCTCGCGCTCAGTGTTGCGTGACGCTCAGCGTATTGCCGTCGGGATCCTTGAACCACGCCACGCGGGCGCCATTTGGCGCCTGCCAGACGCCGCGATCGTCCTGCGGCATGCCCTCGTAACGCTCGAACGCGATCCCGGCCGCGTGCAGATCGCGCACGGCGGCGTCGATGCGGGCAACCACCCAACCGAGGACGGTATAGCCCGCGGCGATCACCTGCGGGACGGTCGTGACACGCAGCGTCGTCCCGTCGACGTCGAACACCAGCGCGAATGAATCTTCGCTCCGGAGCTCGAGGCCGAGTGTGTCCTGATAGAACGCCTTCGCCCGTTTCGGATCCGTCGTGCCCACGAAGGCGACGAGGGAATAATTGCCGAGTGCTCGCTGTCGCATGGGTGGCTCCTCCGTGAAGGCGGCGGCCTTCGACGTCGGGTATCGACAGCCCAGTGCTTTCGTCCAGATGTTCCGGCGGACGCTCGGGACGACGCCCAGAGCGTGGGCTTCCGCGTTCGCCCGCGATCAGCGTGACAGCGAACGCCGACGCCGGTGGGAAAAGCCCGGCGCCGGCGCCCCGAATTCGGGAGCTCGCTAGCTCGCCGCGAGTGCCTGCCGAGCGGCCTGGTCCGGATCGATCTTCACTTCGGACGTCGTATCCCAAATCATCATCGCGCGGTTGGCCGCGGTGAACGGTTGCCACTCGGGGATCCCGGCGTGATTGGGATTGCCCGTCTTCGCGAACGCGACGAGCGCGCCGCTCATCTGTGACGCCAGCTTCCGCGCGTCGTCTCCCCCGCCAGTCGCCTGCAGGCAGCGATCGATGTTGTCGAACCAGAACGCCAGATCCTGGCAGTGATAGGCGAGCGGACGGCCGTCGAGCACGGGCGTCTTCCAGCCGAACCAGTACGCGTAGACGGCCGCGGGCTGCGCGGCCTTCAGATCGGTCTGCAGAATCGTCCCCCGGCGGAACATGTCCGCGCCGATCATCCCGGCGACTTCGAACGGCTTCGCTGACGGGAACGCTTTGCGATACGCGTCGATCGCCGCCGCCGCGCGAGCGCCGATCTGCGGCGTGAACTGCGCACTCACCTGCTCCCACGTCATCTTGTCCGCCTGCGGGTTGTTCATGCCGCCGGCGAATTCCTGGAACGTGTTGCCGACGAGAAACGGGATGTCGGCCGAGAGCGCGGGCGCGGCCGTCGCGAACGGATTCTCCGGCAGGACGACGCCGTCGACGACGGGCTGCCAGCCGAGATTGATCTTGGGCGGCGTGCCCGGCGCCGGGAAACCGAACGGCGCCACCTTCTGCGCGGCCGTCGTGCTGGCGTTGAGGAGCGCGTCCACGCTGACCGTGTGCAGCCGGCTCACCTGTGACGCGCTGAGACCGAGCTCCTTCATCACGGCGAGCGCAAGTTGCTTGGAACCGTCAGGTGTCCACGTCGCGATGAACGATCCGCTCATCGCCGACGCTTTGTGGAACAGCCCCTTCGCCGACGGCATCGCCATCAGCGTCGTCACCTTCCCGCCGCCGCCCGACTGACCGAAGATCGTGACGTTGCCCGCGTCGCCGCCGAACGACGCGATGTTGTCGCGCACCCACTCGAGCGCCTGCACGAGGTCGAGCATGCTGGCGTTGCCCGACTGCGCGTACTTCTCGCCGCCGATCTGCGACAGGTCGAGAAAGCCGAACACGTTCAGCCGATGGTTCATCGAGACGAGGACGACGTCGTGTTCGCGCGCGAGGCGTTCGCCGTCGTAGGGCCGCAGCTCCTGGCTGGAGCCCGACGCGTAGCCGCCGCCGTGAATCCAGACGAGGACGGGCCGCTTCGACGAGTCGTTGACCGCCGGCGTCCAGACGTTCAGGCGCAGCATGTCTTCGCCGGCGAACCCGTCATCCCACTGATAGAGGAATTGCTCTTCCTGGTTGACCCAACCGGCGCGCGGCCCGTGCGGCGAGACCGGGCCCCACGCGATCGTCGGCCGGACATCGGTCCACGGCTTGACGGGCTGCGGTGGCATGAAGCGGTTGTCGCCCGCGGTCGTGTCGCCGTAAGGAACGCCTTTGAAGATGAAGACGCCGTTGCGCGTGAACCCGCGGATTTTGCCGCTCTTGGTCGCAACGATTGCGTTGTCGGGCGTTGCGACCGTGCCGCTCGCCGCTGTCTTCGTCGTCTGTCCGGCCGGCGTCGTCTCGGACGCGCATCCGACCACGCCGAACGCCGCGGACGCGCCGGCAAGGGTGGCCGCGCTTTTCAGCCAGTCCCTGCGATCCATGCCGTTGGTGACGGAAGACGATGCTGCGGTGTTCGTGCGATCGGTACTCATGAACGACTCCAATCCGTGCGCGTGCGCTCCCTGGGCCTGAGGGCCGAGGGCTCCACAGGGGGATCGACGCAGGGTCGATGCTGCGGCCGAGCGCGGCGTGCGGCGCTAGCGTAGATCGAAACGGCAGGCGGGTGTGGGACTCGGGCGCTCGCGGCTCGCAGTGAGAAGGCCGCCGATTCGCGCGGACTCGAGGCCGTCGGTGACGAATCGGAACTCGGTGCCGCCGGCCATGCGCAGCGGTGCGCGCGCGTCTTGCGTCAGCACGAACGTCGGCACGTGATACGGCGGCTCGTCGCCCCACCACCCCTTCC
>CALFMR010000116.1 GCA_937880585.1 uncultured Acidobacteriota bacterium | reverse complement strand
ATGGGCGCGTGCCTGGGCCGCCGTGCAGGGACCGATCGCGGCCGATCTCGTGGGTCGGCTGCACGATCGAGTCGCGCTCGCCCGTGAGCTCGGCGCTGATGCGCGCGTGACGAGCGACGCGGCGCTCGCGTTGGGCGCGTACGAGCGATGGGGTGCCGAGGCGCTGCGAAAGCTGCGCGGCGCGTACGCGCTCCTGGTGGTCGATGCGACGGCGGATCGCGTCATCGCGTCGCGCGACCTGATGGGCATCGCGCCGCTCTTCTACGCCGACACGGGAGCCCGCGTCCTGCTGGCGTCGCTGCCACAGACACTCACGCATCAGTCCGACGTCGGTCCCTCCATCAACCGCGTGGCGCTGGCGGACGCGCTGTGCCGCCGCTTTCCCGATCCCGCTGAGACGTTCTTCGAGCGCGTACAACGCCTGCCCGCCGGACGACGACTCGTCGTCGAGCCGGGTCGGGTGCGCGTCGAAGAGTACTGGGCGCCGGCAACGGCAGCTGACCGCCGCGCGGACGAAGACGAGACGTTCGAGGCGTTCGAGGCCGTTCAGGAGCGCGCCGTGCGACGCTGTCTCGAGGCCGCGCGACCGGCGATTTTTCTGAGCGGTGGCCTCGACTCGACGAGCATCGCGGGAGTCGCAGCCGGCCTGGCCGAGCACGGTGACGCCCCGCGACCGGTCGCCCTGTCACTCGGCTTCTCCGACCCAACGGCGGACGAGCGTTCGCTGCAGCGTGCCGTCGCCGAACGGCTCGCACTCCCGTTCCACCTGCTCGAGTTCGACGAGGTGACGGCCCGCGAGCCGCTGCTCGTGCAGTGCCTTGCCCTCGGCCGCACCCTGCCGTTTCCCCTGATGAACGTCTTCGGGCCCGCGTACGATGCGCTTGCCGGTCTTGCACCCGAAGCGGACGTCATCCTGACGGGTGCCGGCGGTGATGAGTGGCTTGCCGCGTCGCCGTACTTCGCGGCCGATCTCGTCGCGCGCGGCAATCTCGTCGGCCTCTCGCGGTTCGCGCGGGCTTGGCGCGCGGCGTACGCCGCGTCGCCCGTCGTGCCGTACGGGCTTCGCCCGCTCGCGAGCGCCGCGATCGGCCGGTTCGCGCCGAATGCGTGGCGCCGCGTGCGCGGCCGGCGGCTCGCGGCTGACGACCCGGTCTGGATGGCACCGGATCCGCATCTTCGCCGCGCGCAGGAAGCGCGCGCGTCTGCCGGGCTCGGCTTGGGCGCCGCGGGTGCGTCGTTCGCGCTCGCCGACACACGGACGACGTTCGACTCGACGGTCACGTCGATGCAGATGGAGGAATTCTTCGCCCTTGGCGGACGACGCGATGTCATATTCCTACATCCCTACTTCGATGCCGATCTGGTCGACTTCGCCTGTCGAACGCCGCCGGATGTCTTGAACGCGGATGGCGCGATCAAAGGCTGGCTGCGCCGCAGTGTCGGCCGCCATCTGGCAGGGCTCGGCGTGGAGACGCGGCCCAAGGTGCTCGCCAACCGCGTGCTCGTTCGCGGCGCCGCTCAGGCCGGACGGTCAGCGTGGCAAGGGCTTGGGGGCGTGCACGCGCTGGCAGAACTGGGCATCGTGGATGGGACGTCGGCCGCGGAGAGCCTGTTCGGAGCCGCGTCGCTCAAGGGCGCGCACCGACTGTGGGAATTACTGAATACCGAGGCGTGGCTGCAGACACAATTGTCATCGGGATCAGCGTAGAATGAGAGCCACTTTGGAGTGCTCAATGCAGCGAGTAGACGAGCGGAAGAGCGACGACTTCGGCGCGGCAGCGCCCCTCCTCGCAGGCCGGCGACGCTGGACCGCGCCCACCATCACGCGGGCTGGAGCGGTGAGTGCTCTGGTCCAGACGCTCAAGGCGAGCGGTGGCGACGACTGCGGCGGGTACAAGCACCACGCGTTGCCCGACGACAGCGACGTCTGCGGTCTCTGATCGTCAGGCCTCGGCCGGCGGCGAGTCCGGCGGTGGCGTGGTCAGTTCGATGCCCGACGTGCCCGTAGTCATGGCGCGTCCACCGGCGGCGCTCCGGCTGACGTTCGACGCCGGCTTGGCTGAGTCGACGCGCGACATGCACCGGGGCGCGGAGTGGCGCCTCCCGTCAGGCGAGATCGAGGGACGTGCGTTCGTTTCCGCGTCGGGCGGGTGCATCATCTGGCGCGGCCTCGGCGCCTTCACGTTCACGCGCGGTTCGGACGACGTCGTGGTTCAGCCCGAACCCGGCGTCGACGCCGCTTCCATCGCGCGCGAATTTCCTGGCACGGTCGAACCCATCATTCTGCAAGGCCTCGGCTGGCAGGTGCTGCACGCGAGCGCGTCGGTCGCGGCGCGCGGCGATGTCCTCGTCTTTTGTGGTGCGTCTGGATCCGGCAAGTCGACGCTCGCCTACGCGATGCAATCGGCTGGGCACGTCCAGTTCGCCGACGACTCCGTCGTGCTGTCTCGGTCGGCCGGCAATCTCGTCGCGTGGCCGCGCGCCTTCGTGCCGAGTCTGCGTTCCGCCTCGCGCGATCACTTCGACCGGCATCCCGTACGCGTCCGGGCGTTTCCGCGGCCGCGCGCCGAAGCGTGTCGTGTGCGCGCGATCTTTCTCGTTCGTCAGGACGCCGCGCTCGCCGAGGCCGTGACGATCGCGCCGGTGCCGAAGCCGCGCGCGCTTGCGGCGTTGCTGCCCCACGTGCACGCCATCGACGCGAGCGCGGGGCCGGCCTCGCGCGATCTCGTCGAGTTCTATCTCGCCATCGTCGAGTCGACGCCCATCATCGACGTGGCCTATCGCCCGGACCTCGCGCGGCTCGATCGCCTCGTCGACGTCGTCATCGACGCGGCCGCGCGCGCGTCCTGACTGTCATGCCGACTGCCTCCGCCGCGCCGCGACGCTGGCGAACGGCCGTCACGCTCGCGCGTCTCCTGCCGTCGTACGTGCTGGCGGGCGCGCTGCGACACGTCGTGCCCCTCAACCGCCTGGCGCGGTGGGCGTGGCGCGAACCGGTCGCGCGGTCGGGCGGCGGCGACCCGCAGCGACTCGCCGCCGCCGTGACGCGGTTGGGTCAACTCGTGCCTGGAGACCGGAACTGCCTGCGCCGCAGCCTCGTGCTCTATCGCGAGCTCTCCGCGCGTGGCGCCGACCCGCGGCTGGTCGTGGGCTTTCGCCGCGGCAGTCTCGGCGTCGAGGGCCACGCCTGGGTGACGACCGCCGACGGCGTGGTCGGAGACGACACAGTTCATGTCGCCACGTTCACGCCGACCTGCCGCTTCGGACGAGCCGGTCGCGCCGAGCCAATCGATCCGACGACGCCCGCCGTGTGAAACCGCGTCCGGCCAGCGGCCCGCTGGCGGGCCGTCCCGTCTTCCCTACTTCAGCTTGTCGATGATGTCGCCGATGTCGGCGTTCTCGGTGGGCTCGTCCTCGACGAACTGGATACCGGTCGAATAGAGCGGCGTCACGTCGGCCGCCGAGATCGTGCGGCAGTGCATGACACGACCGCGTAGCAGGACGGACGATCCGTCGCCGAGCGTGACCTCGAACTCATGGACGGCCCCGACCGGAAACGCCACCGAGGTTTCGATGGCCATCCCGCCGAGGCTCAGGTCCTGGACCTTCACGGGAATGTCGAGCGACACGGCCACGCCGTGCAGCCGCTCCA
>CALFMR010000115.1 GCA_937880585.1 uncultured Acidobacteriota bacterium | reverse complement strand
GCGATCTGGCCACGCAATCGCTTGACGCGCACCTTTTCGAGCATATCGTCGTGCTTCGCGATGCCCCGGCGCGCGTCGCGGATGAACGAGTTCTCGTGCGCCGGCTCGCGCAGCGTCCATGGCGCGCGGCGCGCGAGGATCTGAAACGTACGGAATGCCGCGCGGCGGCCGACGACCAGGTGCAGGGGCACCGGCACGCGCAGCCGCGGCAGGTGCGCGCCGGCGAACGACAGGTACGGCGCCGTCGACAGATAGCAGCGTCCGCCGGCCGCGAGCACGCGCCGGCATTCGCGAAGATATTGCGTCGCGTCGGGCACGTGCTCGATGACCGCGTGCGACAGGACGAGATCGAACGAGGCCGCCGTGAAGGGCAGTGCCAGGCCATCGGCGCGCGCGAACCGCAGGTTCCCGAGCCCGCGCTCGCGCGCGAGCCGGACGCCCGCGTCGCCGAAGCGATCGATCGGATCGATGCCGACGACGAATCGCGCGTGCTCGGCGAGCGAAAGGGGCATGCCGCCGCCGCCGCATCCCGCGTCGAGTACGCGACCGTCGATTGCGACGCCGGCGCGTTCGAGGAACGCGATCACTTTCGCGCTGCGGTAGTACTCGAAGAGCGCGTAGTCGTACTCGGACCGAAACCGCAGGTCGGCGTGCGCCTTGATGCGCTCGTCGCTAATCTCGCGCATGCGGCGGCAGGGAATCGGGAAACTTGTCGATGAGCGCGGCCTCGTCGGCGCCGGCCGTCTCGTCCACCTCGAAGGTCGCGATCGTGCGGTGACGCGGGAAATGATTCAGGATGCCCTGAATCAGGCCCGATCCGTCGGAGCTTTCATAGCCGATGCGAGGCAAATCGTAGGTGAGTATATAGCGGCCTTGGCTGGCATCGAACCGGTTCGCGTAGTTGCCGAACCCGTTGCCGACGAAGACCGGGCGGATGCGGTTGTCGAGCGATAATCCGTTCGCCAGCTTGCCCTGCACGAGCGTCCCGGCTGGCAGCAGCCGGCCGATGGCGACCGACGCGTCGTAGTTGTGATGCGCCCGCGTGCGCGCCCACGCCGCGAACTGCCAGGCGTCGCTCACGAGACACAGCGCGATGAGCACGGCGGTGACGCGACCCGGCATCCGCCGTTGTCCGATAGTCGCCATCGTCCTGCGCCACGAGACGATGACGAGGAGCGTCGCGGCGAGCGCGAGCGCGGCGGCGAGACGGATGATGCCCGACAGGTGGCCGGCGAGGATGTCGGCGGCGAAGAGCGGCCGCAGCGCGGTTCCGAACACGAGATAGGCGAGGAGCGCGACGATCGGCACGGCCAGGAGCCGTGTCCGCCAGGGCGCGGCGGCGATCGACGCCGGGACGAGTGTGGACGCCGACGTCAACGCGCGCGCGGCAGCGATGACGAAGATTGGAACGAACATCACGTAGCGCCGTTCGTTGCCCGAGTCATGGACGACGAGCTCGGCCATGCCGATGACGAGCCAGACGAGGAGCAGTCGATCCGCTGGCCGCGACGTCCGCCAGCGTGCGGCGATGGCGATGAGCCCCGCGGCACCGAACAGAATCTCGATCCCCATCTTGCTGAAGAGCCGCTGCACGACGGGCAGCCACGACGCGCGGTCGACGAGCGCGTGCAGCGTGTAGGCCGGCTTCCGCTCGACGCTCATCTGCCAGTTGTAGAAGCGATAGTCCGTCCAGTGCGGAAGAACGAACGACAGGCCGATGACGATGAAGACGAGGGCGAGACCGGCGAGTGTCCAGAGCGCCGCATTGCGGCGACGCCGCGCTTCGAACACGCGGACGTCAATCGCCGCGCGGAGCGACGTGCCTCGCGCGTGCCAGATCGAGAGCGCGGCCGTCAGCACGAGCGCCGCGACGAACGCGGCGGCCGACGCTTTCGTGAACCACGCGACGGCCGCTGCGGCGCCGGCGAGCACGCCGAACGCCGGCCGTCGATCGGATAACGCGAGCGCGGCCCAGCTCGCGACCATCGCGGCGGCGACCGTGGACTCCATGAGCGCGGCGCGGTTCCACATCACGAACACGTAGTTCGTCGCGAGGAGCGCGGCACCCACGAGCGCGGCTCGACGGCCGGCCAGCGCGTCGAGACCGATGAACACCGCGAAGATGGCGAGAAGCCCCGCGCCGACCGACACCGCGCGCGCCTGCCACGTGCCGACGCCGAACGCGCGGAACGAGGCGTACTCGAGCGCCGTGAACACGGGCGCGACGTAGACGGGATTCCAGTCGTCGGTGCGCCATGCGCCCCAGAGCGCGCGATTGCGCGCGTTGTGCGTCCACGCGCCTTCGTCGTGCCACACGACGCCGACGCCGCCGGCGACCGCCGGATCGGACCGCAACCAGGCCATCCGCGCGGCGGCGCCCGCGACGAGCATCACGAGCAGGACAGCGGCTGAAGCGCGGGACACGTGGGTCAGAACCGTGAACTATAGTAGCCCGGTGTCCGTCCTCCGGCCGCCCGATCTGTCCATGATCGTGCCGACCTACAACGAGCGCGACCGGCTGGCCGAGCTCGTGGAGGCGGTGTTCGGTGCCTGC
>CALFMR010000114.1 GCA_937880585.1 uncultured Acidobacteriota bacterium | reverse complement strand
CTCGACGTAGCGGCGCTGGCCCTCGGCGTAGATCGTGTCGAAGGCGAGCGACGACTTGCCGGATCCGCTCACGCCGGTAACGACGATGAGCTGACGGTGCGGCAGCGTGAGGTCGACGCCCTTCAGGTTGTGCGTGCGGGCGCCGCGAACGACGAGGGAACCGGCGGACCGGACGGAATCCGGGGCCGGCGTCGAGTCGGACATAGCCGGTACAGCGATGCGCCCTCGCGGCAGGCGCAAACGCACATCGTAGCACCTCCGTGCGCCGGCCGGGACGCGACGGCCGGCGGCGGACGCGGCGAGGCACCCGTGGCGCTTGGCGCGAACCGTCCGTCGTGGTATCCTTCCGCTGAGTCAAAACATCCCAGCGAGCTCACCACCGTAGCGACCAGCCTGGCCCTGAGTCTCCCGATCCTGTGTCACCGAATGTCATGCCGCGGCGTGAGCCCTGGACGATCCTCCAGTTCCAATCGATCCGTTTCCACAGACGAGGGTAGTTCGTGGCTGTACGTTTGTTCGTAGGCAACATGCCGTATGGGGCGACCGACGCCGACCTGCGCGCCCATTTCGCGGCCGTCGGCGAGCCGTCGCAGGTCGTCATCCCCACGGACCGCGAGACCGGGCGGCCGCGCGGGTTCGCGTTCGTCGAGTTCCTCGACCGCGCCGTCGCCGAGCAAGCCATTCAGCGGTTCAACCAGCAGCCCTTCATGGGCCGTTCCCTCTCGGTGAGCGAAGCGCGGCCGCGGGAGGATCGTCCGGCGGGCGGCGGGGGCTATCGGCCGAGTGGCGGGGGCGGCTTCAGCGGTCCGCGGCCGGGCGGAAGCGGGGGCGGCTTCAGCGGCCCGCGTCCTGGTGGTGGATTCAGCGGCGGCGGGGGCGGCGGCTTCCGTCCTGGCGGCGCCCCTCCGTCATCGGCGCCGGGTGGCCGAAACTTCGGTCCGCCGAAGAAGAAGGCGAACGCCAAGGCCTGGGAGAACAAGGATCGCGGCCCGAAGGGGCCGATCAAGGAACGCTACACGGGCCGCCTCGGCGGACTCTACGACGACCCGAACGAGACGAGCGAGCCGCTCGAGGACTTCGACGACGTCGCCTCGCGCGCGGCGGACGAAGACGGCGACGAATAGCCGGACTGAACCGCTGCCGCCGCGGCCCCTCGTGGCCGCCCGGACATGTTGGGTCCGTTGCAGGAGGCGCTGATGGCGACGCACGTGAAAGTCGTGGCCGTGTTGTTCGTCGTCTTCGGCGTCCTCGGCCTCGTCGCGGCCGTGTTCTCGTCAATGGCGTTCGGCCTGGCGGCCGCGATCATCGGCGCCTCGCATGACGCGGACGCGGCGCTCGGGCTCACGATCGTGGGCCTGACCGGCGTGGCGTTGACGATCTTCCTGATCTTCGCCTCGATCCCGTCCATCATCTGCGGCTGGGGCCTGCTCCGCCTCCGCCCCTGGGCCCGCATCCTCGGCATCATCCTCGGCGCGATTTCCCTCATCAAGATTCCGCTCGGCACGATCTTCGGCATCTACGTGCTCTACGTGCTGTTCCAGAAAGAGACGGAAGCGCTGTTCGCGCCGGCCCTGCCTGATGTGAAGTAACGGGTCATCTTCTTTGCAGTGGCGCGGGGCCCCACCCCCGCGCGCCCGCTCAGCACCGCAAGTCATCTTCTTTGCAGTGCGTTGGGGCCCCACCCCAACGCTACGGCGCTTCGCCCCTCGCTACGCTCGGGGCTCGCGGTGTCATCTTTATTTGGTCCTGTCCCCTTTGCCCTTTGCCGTCTGTTCCCTATCTTCTGCCTTGACGTCCCTTCCCCAGAACTTCTATCCTTCCCCCATCGTCTATCGATGGGGAGACGCCCATGACGCACTGGCTGCGGCGGTTGCGCGCGAGGATTCGATATCGGGGATTCGACGACGACCTGCGGCGTGAGCTCGACGTCCATCGTGCGATGAGCGAGGACGCGTCGGTTGCGCGTGGCGCCGATCCATGGACAGCGCGCGCCGGCGCGGCTCGCGCGCTGGGCAACGTGACGATGGCACGTGAGGATGCGCGCGGCGTGTGGCTGGCGCCGTCGCTCGAGCGCGTGTGGCAGGACATCCGATACGCCGTCCGCGGATTCCGTCGCGCGCCCGCGTTCACCGCCTTCGCGCTCCTCACGCTCGCGCTCGGCATTGGCGGAACCACGGCTGTCTTCAGCGTCGTCGACGGCGTGCTGCTGAAGCCGCTGCCCTATCCCGAGCCAAATCGGCTCGTTGACGTACGGCAGTCGATGCAGACGCCGGCGATCGCTGACCTGCCGATGGCGCCGTCTCAGTACTTCGTCTTTCGTGACGAGAATCGGACGGTGACTGACGTCGGGCTGTACATGAACAACGCCGTCACCGTCACCGGCCGCGGGGCACCGCAACGCGTGAACGTCGTGCGGGCCACGGATGGCGTGCTGCCCGTGCTCGGCGTCACCCCGGCGCTCGGCCGCCTCTTCACGCGCGATGACGATCGCCCCAACGCACCGCCCGTGGCGGTGGCGACCTTTGCGTATTGGCGTGATGCGCTCGGCAGCGATCCCACCGCGATCGGCCGTTCGCTCGTGTTGGACGGGACGCCGACAACGATTGTGGGCGTACTGCCGCGGCCGTTCCGCTTCCTCGACGCCGACGACCTGTCGCTCGTCATGCCGCTACGCCTCGACCGCGGAAAGACGTTCATCGGTCAGTTCAATTACGCGATGGTGGCGCGCCTCCGGCCCGGCGTGACCGAGGCGGCCGTGGCAGCGGACATGGGGCGCCTGCTGCCGGTTGTCACCCGCAGCTTCCCCACGCCGCCCGGATTCAGCGTGGCGATGATCGAGCACGCGGGGTTTCAGACGCACGTGCGCCAGCTCAAACAGGCCGTCGTGGGTGACGTCGGCCATGTGCTCTGGATCGTCATGGGCACGATCGCGTTCGTGCTGCTGATTGCCTGCGCCAACGTCGGCAATCTGCTGCTGGTCCGCGCGGAAGGACGGCGACGCGAACTGGCCGTGCGCGCGGCGCTCGGAGCCGGGACGCGGCGAATCGCCGCCGGGCTGCTCGTCGAGAGTCTCGTCCTTGGCCTGGCCGGGGGCGCGCTCGGCCTTCTCGTCGCTGCCACGACCGTTCGTCTGCTCGTGGCGATCGCGCCGGCCGGCTTGCCACGACTCCACGAGATCGGCATCGACGCGCGCGCGGTGCTCTTCACGTGTGGCGTCTCGCTCCTCGCCGCGCTGCTCTTCGGCAGCGTGCCCGTCCTTCGCCGCGGCAACGGCCGGCTGAACACGGCGCTCCGAAGCGGCGACCGGTCGGCCAGCGCCACGCGCACGCAGCATCGGACGCGCGGCGCGCTCGTCGTCGTGCAGGTCGCGCTCGCGCTCGTCGTGCTCGTGTCGTCCGGCCTGATGATTCGCACCTACCGCGCCTTGACGCACGTCGATCCCGGATTCCGGGCGCCGGCATCCGTGCAGACATTTCGGCTCGCCATTCCGGGAACGGAGGTGTCCGACCCGGAGCAGGTCGTGCACGTGCAGGAGGACATCGTCCGGCGGCTGGCCGCGATTCCCGGCGTGGCGTCCGTTGGCGTGGCGAATCGCATTCCGATGGACGGCGGCGGCAGCTTTGATCCCGTGTACGCGAAGGGACGCGCGTACGCGGCGGACCACGTGCCGCCAGTGCGGCAGTTCAAACGCGTCTCGCCGGGGTTCCTTCAGACGCTCGGGACGCCGCTGATTGCCGGCCGCGACTTCACGTGGGCGGACGTCGACAACGACCACCGCGTCGCCATGGTGTCAGAAGGTCTGGCGCGCGAGCTCTGGCGCGAGCCGGCCGCGGCGCTCGGCCAGTACATCCGAGTCGGCCTGGGCAACGATCCCTGGCGAGAAGTCGTTGGCGTCGTCGCCGACGTCTACGACGACGGCGTCAGTCAGGCGGCGCCGACGACGGCCTACTGGCCGCTGCGCATGGACAACTTCGAGGGCGATCGGCCCTCGGTCGTCCGGTATTTCTCGGTTGCCATCCGCAGCGATCGCGCCGGCACCGACGCCCTGATGGCGGAAGTTCGACAAGCCGTCTGGGCGTCGAATCCGTCGCTGCCGATCGCGGGCGTCCGCACGCTCGACGACTACTACCGCCAGTCGATGGCCCGCACGTCCTTCACCCTCGTCATGCTGCTCATCGCCGGCGGCATCGCGCTGCTCCTCGGCGTCGTCGGGCTCTACAGCGTGATCGCGTACGCCGTCACGCAGCGGACGCGCGAGATCGGCATTCGCGCCGCGCTCGGCGCCCGGCCCGCACAACTCGCAGGCGCCTTCGTGCGCAGTGGCCTGTGGCTGACGCTCATCGGCCTGGCCGGCGGCATCGCCGCGGCGCTCGCGCTCACGCGCTTGATGACCTCGCTGCTCTTCGGCGTGAGCCCGTTCGACCCGCTCACGTACCTGGGCGTCGCCACGGCGCTCATCGCGACGACGTGCCTGGCGAGCTACATCCCCGCCCGCCGCGCGATGCAGGTCGACCCGGCGATCACGTTGAGACAAGAGTAGGGGGCAACTTCGAACGTCGAACCGGGGGTTCCGGGTTCTTCCCTGGGCCTGAAGGCCCCGGGCTCCACGGACCGACGACGATCGCGTGCGACGCGGCCAATCAACGGATTGTGGAGCGCCGGGCCTTCAGGCCCAGCGGGAACGAGGAACCCCAGTTCGAAGTTGACAGACGGCGCGATCCGGCGCCGAAGAATCAGCAATCCCCGTCAAGCGCCGTCCCCGCCGCGCGGATACAGTGTCGCCATGAAGCCCGACACGCGCTCGTTCTACGAGGTCGCCGTCCGCAAGGTCGCGGAGGTGGTCGCGGCGGATCTCGATCGGGCGCTCGATCTCGACGAGCTGGCGCGGACGGCCGCGATGTCGCCGTTCCACTTCCACCGCGTGTTTCGCGGAATGATCGGCGAGACGCCCCTCTCCTTGCAGCGGCGCTTGCGGCTCGAGCGCGCCGCATCGGCCTTGCTCGAGACGGACGAACCGGTCACGACCGTCGCCTTCTCGGCCGGTTACGAGACGCACTAGTCGTTCACGCGCGCGTTCCGGTTCGCCTACGACGCGGCTCCATCAGAGTTTCGCCGGCGCCGCGAACGCACATGCGCCGGTCCACCGCTGCCGCGCGTCACGCTCGCCGCGCGCTCCGGCCTCCACTACGACGCCGGGCGCGTGGACGCATCACGCCTGCACATCATCCGAGGAGAAGTCCCCATGAACGTCACCATCAAGGACATGCCCGAATACCGCGTTGCTACCGTCCGTCACGTCGGCCCGTACATGCAGATCTCGCAGGCGTTCGCGCGGCTCGGCGACATCGCCGGCCCAGCCGGCCTCATCGGGCGGGACACGATCATGCTCGCGATGTACTACGACGACCCGGAGACGACGCCACCTGCCGACCTGCGGTCGGATGCGGCCTTGACCATCCCCGACGATGCGGGGCTACCCGACGGCCTGTCGGAGTCGCGCCTCCCGGCCGGCCGCTACGCGACGACGACGCACGTCGGCCCGTACGAGCAACTCGGCGACGTCTGGGCGCGCTTCATGGGCGAGTGGCTGCCCGCGAGCGGCGAGCGGCTGGCGGACAGCCCGAGTTACGAAATCTATCGAAACACGCCCGCCGACACGTCCGCCGATCGACTGGTGACCGAGCTGTACCTGCCGCTCAGCGCGAAAACGACATAGGCGAAGACGGCCGTCTCCCATGTGCTAGAGTCGACCAGAGCAACGACACAGGCGGGCTTCATGGATATTTTTCCCGGTATCTCGATGGATCCCGACGTACGGTTCGGTAAGCCGTGCATCGCCGGCACGCGAATCGACGTCGCGACGGTTGTCGGTGCTCTCGCCGCGGGCGAAGCGCCTGAGACGGTTGCGGCTGAATTTGCACTGACGACCGAACAGGTGCGCGCGGCGCTGGCCTATGCGGCGCACGTTGCCGCCCATCTGCCGCCGGCAGTCCGCATCGCGTCGTGAACGTCCTCCTGGACGAAAACTTCCCGCTGGGACTCCTCCACCGTCTGCGTGCCGACGGATTCATCGCCGACCACATCATCACGCTCGGCTGGCGCGGAGCCTCGGACGCACAGATTCGACGCCACCTCCCACATCCGACCAGTTGTTCCTGACGCCAGACGACGATTTCCTCACCGGCGAACGCGTGCCCGCCATGGTCATGGTGTCGCATGCCCGGCAGGCTCGTCCGCTCGCCGATCGCATTGAGGTTTGGCGGACCGCCGTACATTCGCTCGTGCAGAGTCCGCAAACGGCACGGCTCTTCGAACTGAGTGACGACGGCGTGCTGCTGCCGCACATGTAACCGCCACGCAACAGCGTTTTGACACCTTCGCTGCGCCGGGTCTATCCTCCGGCCTGTCCTCTTTTCTCGAAGGTGCGCCATGTCCAACCGTGTTCCGCCCGCTGGTCCTGAGTCCGAGAATCCCGCCGGTCCGCAGCCCATCACGCGCCGGCGATTGCTCGGGACCGCGGCCAGTCTCGCGGCCACGGCCGCCGCGGCCGCGCTCATGCCGCCCAACGTGCGTAAGGTGCTCGCCGCAGGCGCGCCGCGGCGTGCCGGATCGCTCCGCGACATCGAACACGTCGTCCTGCTGATGCAGGAGAACCGGTCCTTCGATCATTACTTCGGCACGCTCGCCGGCGTGCGCGGCTTCGACGATCCGGACGCGATCACACTGTCGACCGGACGATCCGTCTTCTATCAACCTGATCCCGACCATCCGAACGGCTACCTGCTGCCCTTCCATCTCGACACGCGGCGGACGAGCGCGCAGAAGCTGCCATCGACGAGCCATGCCTGGTCCGTGCAGCACAACGCGTGGAATGGCGGCAAGATGGACAACTGGATGCCCGCCCATCGCGCGGCCGACGGCGCGAAGGCGCCGTACGTGATGGGCTATCACACGCGCGCCGACATCCCGTTCCAGTTCGCGCTCGCCGAGTCGTTCACCATCTGCGACACGTATCACTGCTCGGTCCTCGGCCCGACCTGGCCCAACCGCATGTACTGGATGACGGCCACGATCGATCCGGACAACACGGGCGGCGGGCCGATGATCAACAACAAGGCCATCCCCGGCGGCTTCACGTGGACGACGTACGCCGAGCGCCTCGAGGCCGCGGGCGTGAGCTGGCAGGTGTACCAGGAGGAAGACAACTACGGCTGCAACATGCTGGAAAACTTCAAGACGTTCCAGCAGGCCGCGCCGGGGTCGTCACTCTATCGACGCGGGATGTATCGCGGGCTCCCGGGCCAGTTCGAGTACGACGCGATCAACGGGCGGCTTCCGAAAGTGTCGTGGATCATTCCGACGAGCACGCAGTCCGAACACCCGGACTACATGCCGGCGGCGGGCGCGGCGTTCGTCGCGAGCAAGATCGATGCGATTGCCGCCAACCCCGACCTGTGGGCGAAGACCGTGTTCATCCTCAACTACGACGAGAACGACGGCATCTTCGACCACGTCGTGCCGCCGGTCCCACCCGCGGGTACGGCAAGCGAGTTCGTCGGCGACCTGCCCGTTGGCGCGGGCTACCGCGTGCCGTGCATCATCATCTCGCCGTGGACCGCGGGTGGCTGGGTGTGCAGCCAGCCGTTCGATCACACGTCGGTGCTGCAGTTCCTCGAGAAGTGGACGGGCGTGCCCGAGCCGAACATCACCGCGTGGCGCCGCCAGACGTTCGGCGACCTGACGGCCGCGTTCCGCTTCGACCAGGCCGCCACCGAACCACCGACGCTGCCCGACACGAGCGGCCCACTCGCGCTCGCCCACTTCGCCTCGACGACGCTCCCCGCCCCCGCTGCGCCGAACGACCAGCGGCCGCCCGCGCAGGAAAAGGGCACGAGGAAGAGAGTGGGGGGAACATCGCGATCAAGTTAGAAGTTGGAAGCCAGAAGCCAGAAGTGGGTTGCAGGTTTCTGCCGCCGGCGGCGCCGAAGAACCGACTTCTGGCTTCTGGCTTCACACTTCTAGCTTGCCCCATCAAACCGGTCGATGAGCCTCATCACCGTCTCCACCGCGCCCGCGTAGAAGTCCGGCATCATCGTCGCCGCCTTGTCGGTGGGCTCGTGATGGTTGGCGTAGTCCTCGACGCCGATGTAAAGGCCGGGGATGCCGGCTTCGATGAACGAATACTGGTCGGATTCGTCGATCCAGTTCTCCGGCGCGTCTGGGCGATCGTGGCCCATGACCAATCGCACGGGAGCGTCGGCGGCCACGTCCGTCACAAAGGGTGCGAGCGACGGCTGCTGAAACGTGCCGCTCACGTACAACGTGCGGGACGCGTCGCGGCCGATCATGTCCGGATTCAGGTCGACGACGATCGCCGATCGAGGAACGGGAAGATGCGCGACGAAGGCGCGCGATCCAATCAGTCCTTCTTCTTCCGCGTCGAACGCGACGATGAGCAGCGAGTGCGCTGGCGGATGTGCCGCGTAGTAGCGGCCGACGGCGAAGAGCGCGGCCGTCCCGGACGCGTTGTCGTTCGCGCCGTTGAACACGATGCCGCCCTTGACGCCCAAGTGATCGTAGTGGGCGCTCACCACGATGTAACGATCGGGATCGCGCGTGCCGCGCACGTAGCCCACGACGTTCACGCCCTGCGCGCCGGTCGGACGGCCTGACGCGGGCGGTAGAGGAAACGGCCGGTCGTAGTCACTGCCGAGCGGGCGGATCCCCACGGCCTTGAAGCGCGAGACGACGAACGCGCGCGCCTGGGCGCCGCCCGACGTGGCTGGCGCGCGGCCCTGCATGTCGTCAGCGGCGAGCGTGGCCATGTCGGCCATCAGCGCGGCGCGGTCGACGCGCGACGCGGCGGACGTCGATGACGCCGGCGCGGCGTATTGGCTCGCGACCGACGTCGTGCCCGTCTGGGCCTCGGCGACGACGTCGCTTCGCGGAATGGCGAGCGTCGCGGCCGCGAGCGCGGCAAGGGCGGACACCGCACGGATCCGCCGCAAGGCGCGACTTGGACGTCGACAATGCCCCCAGACCTTCGCCATGCCGGGTATGATGACATTGAAGGGAGCACGTATGTCCGTGTCGAGCGCGTCGGCCCGTGCCACTGCGTGGCGGTCGCTCATCATCCTCTTCGGCGTCGCCTTTG